>JAIPGG010000069.1 GCA_021736255.1 Spirochaetales bacterium
ATTCCCTCCGAAGGGAGTAATCTCCCGGAATTCCCGCGATTTCCGTCCGGTATCGGTTTCAAAACGGATTGAAATGATCTGCTGTGGATCGACCTCTTGAGCATCGGGCTCCCCGCCTTCGGTTTCTATACTCAAACTTACGAGTACCTGTTCGTCGTATACAAAGGCCCTCAACCGGTAATCGATCGAACCAATCGTTCCACTGCTTTCCGGCTGCAGCACCCCGATCAATGTAAAAAAAATGAATATTATTGCAATGGCTACAACATCGAGAAATACAATTAGGAGGGCCCTGTTTCTTCTGAAAAGTGTGAATAGGTTCCCTCTTTTTTTCTTTTTCCCATCTGTTTCTGTAATTTCATGGTCGCGGTATCGATTTCTTACTTTATCACTTGTCTGAGCGAGCCGTTCGTCTCTATTGTAATGATAATGAAACGTCCCCTCGGATCGGCTCTCTTCTCCTCGGTAGGGATTCATGGTGCATACTCCAGCCGGCCGATAAGCTCTTCTGAGGCAAAGGTGCCGTGCCTCTCTACTGCCAGCCTTTTTCCTGCTCTGCCGTGTATGAGCACTCCGGCCCGGGCGGCGTCCGGCGCTTCGAGTCCGGAAGCCAAGAGGCTTCCGATTACGCCGGTGAGAACATCCCCAGTTCCTCCGGTAGCCATAGCCGGTTCCATGCCGTCATAGACAGCTACACTTCCCGAAGGATCTCCGATCCAGGTAACATGCCCCTTGAGCACGACCACTGCATGAAAGCGAGCAGCAAACCGCCCTACCGCCTCATCCGGTGCAGCCAGTATGTCCTGGACCGGCATACCGCTAAATCTGGAGAATTCACCGGGGTGGGGTGTCAGGACAATTCTTCCTTCCATGTCAATCGCAGGATTCTCGTCCTCCATACCGTTCCTGCCCTCTTTTCCGGTTAAACGGGAGAGGACCGTTAACCCGTCGGCATCGATCACTCCCTTATGTCCCGAGGCGATCAATGCGGACAGAAGCTTGTCCCGGTGAGGAGCTGCCCCCCAACCGGGCCCGGCAGCAAAGGCTGAATAAGACCGGAGATCCGGAATCTCTTCGGCGGCAAGGGGGTGCAGCATTACCGAAGAGAGAGCAGGAGCCAAAAGCGGATAGAGATCGGTATCTGCGTAGAGGGTTACCAGACCGCTTCTTCCCCTTGAGGCCGCCCGAGCAGCAAGAAGTGAGGCCCCGTGAGTACCGACACTGCCTGCAAAAACAGCGAGGTGTCCTCTGCGGTTCTTGTAGCTGTCCGGCTCGAGAACCGGAAGGAGACGATCCAAATCGGAGTGCTCGATCAGCTCCATGCCTTTTTTTTCGTTCGACGCCTGTTCTTCTGAAGCGCGCAGCAGTGCCGGAGGGAACCCGATGGGTACTACCTCTATCTTCCCGCAGGAAGTTCGCGCAGCCGGCAGGTACAGACAGCGCTTCGGGAGTCCGACGGTGAAGGTCCTTGCTGCCTGTACGGCACGATAGCCGGTACGATAGGAATCGCCTACCCCGCTCGGAACATCAACGGCATAGACAGGTGCCCGGGCTGCATTGATCATCTCAACGAGCCGGAGCGAGGCCCCCCGCAGTTCCCCCTGAATACCGGTTCCCGAAACACCGTCGATTATTAGGTCTGCATGCCGGAGAAATTCCTCTACAGCCTCGGGATTCTCGTCTAGAGCTGCCTGCGGAAGTCCGAGTTCGCGATCTATCGAGGCATGAAGCTCCGCATTTCCCTTCAATTTCATGCTAGTGAATACAACAGTAATTCTGTGAAAACCTTCGAGGTGAAGCCTGCGGGCGATTACCTGAGCGTCTCCGGCATTGTTGCCGCGCCCGGCTGCGACAGTGATGCAACAGCCGGCAGGATCCCCCGTGCAGATATCCTGCATTCGCTCCTGCATGGCTCGGCTCAACATGATGCCTGCGTTCTCCATGAGGAGAATATCCGGGATATGATAATCCTTCTGTGCTGCGGCATCTATTGCCGCCATCTCGTCAGAACGAACCATTCTCATCTTTTTCCACCTCAATCAACGAATCAGCCCTCCACCATGCAACGATAGCGGCATTGTCCCGCACGAGCAAAGCCGTCAGAATCCCCTGTGCCGAAAGGTGAAGGTCTTTATACACCAACTCGCTGTCCTCTATTCGCAACAAACGCCGTTCGATGACCTTTCCCTCAGGATCAACGATGAGCATCTCGTAGACATTCTCCCGGACAACCGCCAGTAAAAAGAAATACGGCCCTTTTGAAGCCCCGATAAAATTATAGATGATCGGAACCTCTTTTTCATCCAGAAAATCGGATTCCTGTACATTTCGTCCGGGAAGGGCAATAGCGCGATCATACGTTCCTGAAGCTACGTCGAGCACCTGAACAGCCGACCCGGAATAGTTGATTCCCACCATTTGGCCGGTTGCTTCATCAACCTGCCGCTGATAGTAATCCACCATAATATAGAGTTTTCGCTCATCGAGATCGGGATACACTGTTTGGATTTGAGGAAGCGCTTCTCTGCCGTCGTATTTATTCGGCACGAGGTTCTTCCCCACCTCGATTTTGTACAGGAGTTTGCCCTCAGGAGAAAACCAGAACACGAGCCGTCGGCGTGCCGTTCGGGTTCCCACAATGATTTCATTATGTTCGGAGATATGAAGGGTTTCCACCCGGGGAAAAGGAGTGCCGCCCAATCCCTCCTGGCCGAGATAATTGACAAATTTTCCTTCGCGGTCGAAATGCAGTATAACCCGGTCGAGTTCGGCCTGATATTCTTCATCGAACACACGCTGCTGTTCAGGAACCCGGTCCACCACGTAGATATGACGGTTACCGGCAACTCCCACCTCGCCTGGAGCCTCGAAAGGATAGGTTTCCGCCTGCTTATTCGAAACCCCTCCCTCCTCGTTTTCCCGGGAGAGGGTAACCGGATCGGGACCCTTCCGGGGGTGATAAATCATATTCAAGAGATCACCATAAGAATTAAAAACCATGACCCGCGAAGAGTTGCTGTTCGAGGTATAAACGAAGCCTTCCCGCATGGCTATATTCAAACTTCCGGAGTAAGATGCGCCGCGGGGCATGTAGAGGTCGAGCTGTCCCTCCATTTTCCCGATATCCAGAGTAAACAACCTTTCCCTGGGAAATTCGTCCGGATTCTGCTGCCCGCAGCTGCCGAACATTCCGGCAAAAAGAACAACCGGAATCAGAAAAACCCAATTCCGGGAAACCATCCGGTGTAATTGGTTCAGTTTCATAGGCTCACAGTATAGCGTTTTTTTTCTGCTCTTCACAGCCCCGTTTTGCTTTTATGCGTCTGCTCTTTTTTTTTATCATCTCCGTATTCAATTTCCTCGTCGGCTACAGGAGTGAGCGGGCGAAACCGGATCCATCTTGACCGCTTCTGTCACGAAGCGGTAGAGTAGAAGCATGTTGGAAAAGACGATAGATACACTCTTCGGAACCAAACAAGAACAGGATCTGAAGCAACTAATACCGATTCTACAGACGGTAAACGAAAAAGAACCCTGGGCGCTCAGCCTTGCCGACGATGATTTCCCTGCGGAAACCGAGAAACTTCGCAGCAGATTGTCCGCCGGTGAGAGTCTGGACGATCTTCTTCCCGACGCTTTCGCACTGGCAAGGGAAGCAGCACGCCGTGTTCTGGGAGAACGTCCCTACGACGTACAGATTCTCGGGGGAGTCGTCCTCCACCAGGGACGTATAATGGAGATGAAAACCGGCGAGGGAAAAACTCTCTCCAGTATAACGGCAGCATATCTGAACAGCCTCAGCGGACAGGGAGTCCACGTAATAACGGTAAATGATTATCTTGCCGGGCGTGACGCTGAATGGATGGGTCCTGTCTACCGCTTTCTCGGCGTGGATGTTGGTTTCATTACCGCAGAGATGGACAACGAGCAGCGCAGAGAGGGGTACAGCCGAGATATTACCTACGGAACAAACAACGAGTTCGGTTTCGACTACCTTCGTGACAACATGCGCTGGTCCATTGATGAACGGGTACAAAAATATCATCACTTCTGCATCATTGACGAGATAGACTCCATTCTGATCGATGAAGCCCGGACTCCTTTGATCATTTCCGGACCGGCTGAAGATGATACAGCTAAATTCGCCGAAATGAACCGCCTCGCCCCCCAGCTTATCGAATGCGAGGTGGACCCGGAAACCGGAGAGTACCCTGAGGATCCGGAGGGAGACTATAAACTCGAGGAAAAATCGAAGCGTGTTACCTTTACCGACCAGGGCATGAATCACATCGAAGAACTCCTCCAGCGAAACAAGGTTATCAGCGGATCCCTTTTCGACGAGGAGAACTTCGAGTATCTACATTACTTCACCCAGGCGATCAGAGCCCACCGCTTGTATCAAAAGGATGTGGATTATGTTGTCCAGGAAAATCAGGTCCAAATAGTCGACGAGTTTACCGGACGAATCCTGCAAGGCAGACGCTACTCGGACGGCCTGCATCAAGCGATTGAGGCGAAAGAAAACATAAAGATCGCACAACGGAACCGGACACTCGCAACCATCACCTTCCAGAATTACTTCCGGATGTATGACAAGATCTCCGGTATGACCGGAACAGCAGAAACAGAAGCCAAGGAATTCGGGTCGATATACGGTCTCGATGTTGCAGTTATTCCGACAAACCGTCCGGTTATTCGCATCGACAGCGATGATGTCATTTTTCTCACCGAGACGGATAAGATGAACGCTATCGTAGAGGAAATCAGGGATGCACAGCAGAGGGGTCAACCCGTGCTGGTGGGAACAGTTTCTATTGAGAAATCGGAACTCCTAGCAAAGGCGCTTACGCGAGGTGGTGTACGCCACGAGGTCCTCAATGCAAAAAACCATGCCCGGGAGGCAATGATCATTGCTGAAGCCGGTGCAGCCGGGTCGGTGACTATTGCTACGAATATGGCGGGCCGCGGTACCGATATAAAACTCGGAGGGAATCCTGAATACCGTGCGAGAAAGCTCGCCGGCACCGATGCGGACGAAGAAACCTACCGGAAGGTACTCGCTAAATCAATGGCCGAATGGCGCAGCCAGTACGAGGCCGTCAAAGAAAGCGGCGGCCTTTATGTAATCGGTACTGAACGGCACGAATCACGACGAATCGATAATCAGTTGAGAGGCCGTTCCGGGAGGCAGGGAGATCCCGGTTTTTCTCGTTTTTTCCTTTCCATGGACGACACACTCATGCGTCTGTTCGGCGGTGAAAACATGAAGGGGATTATGTCGAAAGTGGGAATGAAGGACGGTGAACCGCTCTACCACCCATGGATCAACAAAGCAATAGAGAGAGCCCAAAACCGGGTAGAAGAACGAAACTTCGAGATCAGAAAGCATCTGCTCGAGTTCGACGATGTAGTAAATGAACAACGGAAGTTCATCTATCAGAAACGGGATGATATTCTCAGCGATGAAGACCTTTCCAGCAGGATAATGGCAACGGCCGAAGATATAGTGGACGACCTGCTCGATCAGTTTCATCAGGAAAAACAGGAGAGCGGCAGTGTTTCAGCCGCCGGCCGTTTTCTGGATTCACTCAAAGAGGCCTTTCTTTTTGAACCCGGCTTCTCTCCGGAGGATTTTTCGGAGCTTTCCGATCAGCACATACGCAGTCGGATCCTGGATGATCTATCCAACGATCTCGAGGCGAAAAAGGAACAAGTCGGGGAAAAGGAATTCAATTTTTTCATCAGAATCGAATATATCCGCAGCATAGATTCAAAATGGCAGGACCACCTCGAAAATCTCGAATCCCTTCGAGAAGCAGTCTATCTGAGGAGCTACGGCCAGAAGAACCCCTTGCTCGAATACAAGCTGGAAGGTTTTGAAATCTTCGACACAATGATTTACGACATTCGTACTGCCCTGGCCAAAAAGGTCTTCAAGGTCCAGTTCCGAAAAAAGGAACGGAGATCGGTCGTACTCGAAAAACAGCCGGTTGGAAATGCAAGTCACCGCGACCTCGGGCAGTTTGCCGTTGGCTCAAGCGGAAAATCTGCTTCGACCGCAGCGGCTCCGCCGAAGGAATCAACGCAGCCCGGGACAAGTCAAGTCAAACGGACATATCCGAAGGTTGGAAGAAACGATCCCTGCCCCTGTGGAAGCGGCAAGAAATACAAGCATTGTCACGGAAGATAGTGTAGATTGGAGGGTTCAGCTTTCCGCTTTAACAGGCGGGAGCCAAGCGGAAAGCTGAGAAATCACCCTGAGGTTGCAGAGTTTACCGGTTCCTCTACATGAACGGTCTCTCGTATTGCTTCCTGTTCGGTCCGGTTGTCTGCATAAGCGCGAATTAATGTAAAGACCGCAAATAATACAATAATAACTATGACAAGTTTCCTCATATACCCCGTTCCTTATGCGGTTCCCTTGCTCTGTTTTTGGGCTCTAATTGTGTGTATCATATATAGTTGTTCCGCGCAAGGGCAACTTCCTGTATCTACTGAAGGAAATCCATCGGGTTTTTCGGCCGGCCGCGCTGAAAAATCGAAAAATGAAGATGCGGCCCGGTACTGTACCCTGTATTCCCAACGGTCGCTATTGACTGACCCTGTTCTACATACTGGTTTCGAGTTACGTCAACTGAATCCAAATGAGCATACCAAGTCTGGTACCCCTCCGGATGAGCGAGAATGATATATCTTCCGTATATCCCGTCATAGTCGATCTTTACAACCCGGCCCGACAGGGAGGCTCGGACAGGAGTGCCTATCTTATTGGCAATATCTATTCCGTTATGAAAATGTCTTACGCCGGTGAAAGGATCGTTTCTCATCCCATAGGCGGAAGTAAACCGCCCGGTAACAGGATAGACAAAGAGCTTTCCGAGCGCCTTCTTGAGATCGAACGAGTTCATGCGGGCACCGGGTATGAAAAGCTGCTGGCCCGGCTTAATAACCGATGAATTGAGATTGTTAATGTCGAGAATTCGATTCAGGTCGGTGCCGTAAGAAGAAGCAATTCCGCTGAGGGTCTGTCCGGACCTCACCGTGTGGAAAATTCCGTCGATGTTCGGAATTTTCAATTCCATGCCTTCTCTAAGCCGCCGCACATCTCGAATAGAATTAATGCTTATAATCGTATCTATTCTCAGCCCGCGTTCGGCGGCGATCTCGGACAGGGTTTCTCCGTTGCCGACGGCATGGGTTTCCATTTTTAGAGACTGCAGTAATCTGCTTTCGATTTCTTGGGCTCCCTCTTCAAAGGCACCGGCATCGAAACTCGGAAGAGAATATGCGGTCAGAACACCGGTGATCTGCGGGTCTTCATGGAGCACAAGGCTTTGCATTTTGGGAGCAAAAAGACCGATACCGCCCGATCCTGACAAAAGAAGGGCCGAAGCCATCACAATCAGTACCGTTGCAGCAACAAGGATCTGCTTCGGCCGGAATACCGGATGGTTTCGATGGGTAAACACCTCTGTCCGGATTGCAGCTGCGCCTGAGGAAGCCGACAGGAAAATTCTTCCGACAGGAGAATGACCAGGTCTTCGTGAGGGCCGGTTGCCCGAGAGTACCTGTTTCTCCATAATGGTTTTATGCTGCTGCCTGCGGGGTGCAATTTTCTGTCTATTTGTGTTGGTCTCCATAGCTACAATTGCAATATCGACAAAAGGAACGGTGCATATTAAGATGAATTTCAATGAAGCTTCACAGTTTCGGTATTCTCAGCCTGCTTGTCTCAGCAGTTGCCATTGTTTTCCTGCTCCAATCCGTCTCTCTTGAGATCGTGCGCGTACAGGGAAAATCTATGGAACCAGTTCTCCATCAGGGAGAGGTCCTCTGGGTGAATCGCCTGGCTTACGGATTTCACATTCCCTTTTCGCAGCGCTATCTCTTTCAGTGGAAAACCCCGAGTTCGGGAGAGATCGTACTTTTTTCTATAAGCGGCCGAATGTATGTAAAACGATGTCTGCGGGTGATCGAAGAAAAAAACAAAAAATATGTGTATGTTGTTGGTGACAATCCGGAAAAATCCATAGATTCCCGGATGTTCGGACCTATCCCTGTACGAGCCATACACGGACGGGTCTTCACAATCTTTCGTAAGGAAATCGGCGAAAAAAATGCTCCGGTCGGGTGAAAAGGCGGCGGCCACACGCAAAAGACGCCTGAAAATCATCATTTTTTTCGCCTTTATCTTAGCCGGCTTACTGATTTGGAAATATGCAGGGATTATGCTCGACAGGAATGCTGCCGATCCACCGCGGGAGGCGACTACTCCCTCCCTGGTTCGCGGGCCTATTCTCGACCGGAACGGCAGAATTCTTGCGATCCAGACCAAGCTGTCTTCAGTAACCGCTTGGACACCCAATATCATCGACCCCGAAGAAACAGCAGAAAGGCTTGCCGGCTTGCTCGAGATCGAACAGAACGAGATAGAGAATAAAATCCGAGAATCAAACGGCTTTCTCTACATAAAACGGAAGGTCTCCCCCACAACCAGTCGAAGGATCCGAGAACTGATGGACAAGGGAAAGCTGCCGGGCATCTACCTAGAGCCTGAATACGGACGAAATTATCCGGAAAAACGTCTTGCTTCTCACCTGATCGGCTATGTAGGAATAGACAATAACGGACTCGAGGGGATCGAATACACCTACAATGACATACTCGCTCCCGAACCCGACCCCAGAAATCAAAGCATTCAATACGGCAATCAGGTCATGTTGACAGTAGATGTGAACACCCAGTTTTCCGTCGAAAACCTGGCCCGCGAGGCAGCCGAAGAGGAGAAAGCCGAATCGGTTATGCTGCTCGTAATGGATACACAAAACGGCGATGTGTTGAGTTATGTCTCGATACCGGATTTCGACCCAAACACCTTCAACCAGTATTCAAATTCTGCCCGCAGAAATCTTCCGATTTCCTTCGGTTACGAACCAGGCTCCGTTTTCAAGATATTTACCGTAGGCTCTATTCTCGATGCAGGAAAGATTACAGAAAACAGCACCTTTTCCTGTCCGGGATATTATGAACAGTTTACCGCCGGAGAACCGATTCGAATCAATTGTCTGGGAGTCCATGGTATTGTAGATGCCGAGCATATTATTATGTATTCCTGCAATGCCGGTGCTGCATATGCATCCCGCCGGATCGAGAAGGAAACCTTTTACAATAAACTCAGCAGCTTCGGTTTTGGATTTAAAACCGGCCTTCCCTTAAACGGAGAATCCTCAGGAAACCTTCGCGATCCGGTGAATTGGTCAGCCCGCTCCAAACCTACCATAGCAATCGGCCAGGAGGTTTTAGTAACGGCTATGCAGGTGGCCAGGGCTGCTACCGCTATTGCCAATGAAGGCACCATCATCGAGCCACACATCGTCAAACAGATCATCCGATCTGATGGAACCGTCATCCGGGAAAACACCCGTACAGAAGCCGGGAGGGCATTCTCTCCTGAGACAGCTGAAAAAATTCTTCGCTACATGAACAGCGCAACCGGAGAGAACGGAACAGCCCGTCGGGCACAGGTCGACGGCATTCCTATCTCGGCCAAAACCGGCACCTCTCAGATTTTCGACAGAAAACAGGGAACCTATTCTGCAGACAGGCATATTGCCTCCTGTCTGGCTGTCTTTCCCACCGACAAGCCCCGGTATCTCGTCTACGCAGTTATCGTAAACCCTCAAGGGGACAGTTATTACGGAGGGAGGATTGCAGCGCCCCTTGTCGGCAAAGTAATCAACGAAATGGCACGAATGTACGATATACCGCGGGAGGGGGAACGGGTCATTTCCCACAGCGGCCGACTGTCCCTCGAAAAAATAGAGGCTCCACCGATAAACGACACCGTCCCCGACTTTACCGGCCTTCCCAAACGAAGCCTCATGCCTCTGCTCTCCAGGGAGGATATCAATGTGGTCTTCAAGGGGGAAGGATGGGTGGTAGAACAGGAACCGGCGCCGGGCACCCCTTTTCGTGAGGGCATGACCATGCGTCTTATCTTTGATATTCCATGAGGCCTCGTTTTGGATACATCCTCTGAAACTGAACGAAACAAAAGAAGATTTCTGCTCGAGTCAAATCTGAATACCCTTAGATCAAGGGCTCCCGACCAGGCCGCCCGGCTGCAAAACTGCGAGTCCAGCCCGGCTGTCGAGTTTGTTCCTGCCGGGGATAGGGAAACCAGCATCCGTTATCGGGGAGTACTGCTTCACAGCCGGCATAACCCGCGCAGAGAGGCGGAAAGGATCATCGCAAGCAGTATAACCGGCAGCGAAGCCTGCTGTGTCTTGGGGGGACTGGGAATGGGGTTCCTTCTCGAAGCCCTAGATACGCTTTATCCTCGGATGCCGGTGATCATCTTCGAGGCAGATCCCTCTCTGGCCCGTGCGGTTTTCGAGCATCGTGATCTGCGGCACCTCATCGGCCGCCGTGATGTTGATCTCGTTGTCGGGGGTCCTCCCGAAACAGTGATCGAATGTCTCAAACCATACCGGCATGGCCCTTTCGCCTATCACATTCTGCGCGGAGCCTTTACCGCTGACGAACAAAACTACCGGGAGTTCGGCCAGCTGCTGGAACACCACCGAAACAGGGAACAGATTAACGATAATACCCTCAAACGCTTCGGCCGCAGGTGGATATGGAATCTTATGCAGAATCTTCCTCTCCTTGTACGATCAGGGAATGTCGACGAATTGAAAAACCGTTTCGAAGGGTTCCCAGTGCTGTTGGCCGCTGCAGGCCCGACACTCGACGAAATACGTGTTCACTTGCCTGAAATACGAAAACGAGCACTGATTATCAGTGTAGATACCGCCCTTCCCTTTTTCAGTGAGCTCGGCATCCAGCCCGATATCCTCCTCGTCGTAGACCCTCAGTACTGGAATACCAGACATCTGGATTGGTCGAAGCCTCTCGACCCTATTATGGTCTCCGAATCCTCAACGCATCCCCGGGTTTTCAGAAAACACCCAACCGGCTGCACCTTGCTGTGCGGTTCTCTCTTTCCTCTCGGGGTTTTCCTCGAAGATCGTATCGGAGAATTCGGACTTTTAGGAGCAGGGGGCTCGGTTGCAACCTCAGGATGGGACTTAGCCCGTATCAGCGGGGCCTCACCGATCTATACCGCCGGCCTCGATCTGGGTTTTCCCGACGGGCGAACCCACTTTCGGGGAAGCTTTTATCACCGTTTGTGGCTGAGTTCTGCAACCCGCCTGAGCAGTATGGAAAACGCAGGATACAACGCCATGCTCGACGCCGATATCAAACGTTGCAGCAGCTATGACGGCAAACCGGTAAAAACCGACCGTCGTCTCGACCTGTACCGGTGGTGGTTCGCTGATCAACGTAAAATTCATCCGGAGACACAGGTGTATTCTCTCTCTTCCAGAGCAAGCGCCATCGAAGGCTTCCAGTTTTCCCCTGTAGAAACCTTGCTCGAACAGCCGCAAAAACGGAAAGAAATTGATGCAATCCTCGACTCTGTTCGAAACAGCTGTCGTCCGGAAAATGACCAGAAATCTCCGGAAACAAGGTCAATCGAAAATCGCGATACCCGCCGAAGGCGACTTGTTTCCGCCCTGCAGGACCTCGAGAGAGAACTCGCAGAGCTCAAAGACAATGCGGAGGAGGGGGCGGAACTCGCAGCGAAATTGAACGAGCTCATCGAAACGAAAGGAGCTCATCAGGTCGCAGTGCAGCAGACCCTCGAAAAACTCGATACAATCGATCACAAGATTCTCAATGCACATGCCGGAGAGATTGCCGGTTTTCTTGTCCGCTCGGAAATCAAAGAAATACTCGGCGGTCTTGGCGAGGACAACGGGGGCGCCCGGACAAGCATGGCTTTGTATCAACAATTAGCCGGCGCAGCGCGGTTTTATCTCGAACGCTTAGAGCAAGCTCACCGGATCCATATCGATCTCTTCGAAAACCCCTGACACCCTCTGAAGCCTGGTGTCGCCGTTTCGCACTGTTCGATGGAGTGCGGAGAAACTCTGCGATCGGAGAATAAGATGATAGCGATAGTTTCCAGAAAGAACGGCAAGGGGGCATTCGGCCGGGCCGAGAATCTCCACCTCGGCCTCTTCTCTTTGAGCCTCTTCCCGGCAGAGTCCTGCCAGCTGTTCGGCGGCCTTGTATACCCGTCCGGAGCTCCGTCCTCGGAGAACTATCCGTGCCATGCGAACAAAAGGGGGAAACAGGAGCTCGCTGCGAAGTCTGCGTTCATTGTCATAAAAGCTGCCGGTATCTCCGGTGACTGCCATTTGAATCGTCGGATTATTCGGCAGAAAGGTCTGCACCAAAACCTTCCCGTCTGAAGATCTCCTTCCTGCCCTGCCGGCAACCTGGGTAATCAGAGAAAACGTGCGTTCGGCTGCGCGAAAATCCGGAAGATGGAGTCCTGTATCCGCCAGAACGACTCCGACAAGTTTCACCGAAGGAAAGTCCAGACCCTTAGCCACCATTTGGGTTCCCAGGAGGATATCAATCTTACCTTCAGCCATTTCCCGGAGTATTCGCGCACCTTCTCCACGCTTCCGGGCTGCATCGGTATCGAGACGGGCTATATGAAAGTCCGGCAACAGTCGGTGCAGATCCTCTTCAACTCGTTCTGTCCCGAAACCGGAATACCCTGTATCATGAGACCCGCAAACCGGGCAGATCGTCAACGGTCTTTCCACATGGCCGCAATAGTGACAGATCATTCGGTCGCGGTCCTTGTGGTAGGTCATTGGAACCGAACAGTTACTGCACAGCTGCTGATATCCGCAGCTCTTGCAGTGAAAAAAGTAAGAAAATCCCCTTCGGTTTAAAAAGAGAATACTCTGCCCGCCCCGTCCCCGAACTGCATGCAGTTCTTCCAGCAGGCGCTTCGAAACAGAACCCTTCTCCTTGCGCATATCCACGAGTTCGATATTAGGAGGGGTCCCGCCGGCCACCCGGGAGGGCAATTCGATCCGTTTGAGCCTCCCCTCGAGAGCGAGGTGGTAGGCCTCTACAGAAGGGGTTGCACTGCCCATTATCAGTTTCCCCTCCGAAAGCCGTATCCGGTGCATCGCGACCTGCCTGGCATGGTATCTTGGTTTGTGTCCCGACTTGTAGGCCCCCTCATGCTCCTCGTCGAGAATCACAAGACCCGGATCTTTCACCGGCGCAAAGACCGCGCTTCGGG
>JAIPGG010000070.1 GCA_021736255.1 Spirochaetales bacterium
TTCGCTCTCCGATGCAAGAGAGCAGACCACCGACGCTGCAGTATATTGCCGCCTAATGGAAATGAGGCAAAAGAGGGAGTGTCGGACGAAAAACCGGTGGAAAGTGGGAGGTCTGGAACGGTGAAAAGCTTGGATTTGCTGGAGGAACAGGGGAAAGAGTCCCTATCTCCACGATCGGGGGCAGTACCAACGTGTTGCCTATATTTTCTGTCTGAATTATAAAAGTACAATGAATGCTTATACCAACTATCACACCCATTCTGAATTTTGTGACGGGAAACAGGAACCGGAAGCCTATGTCAAATCGGCTGTACAAAAAGGCTTTCGTGCTATCGGTTTTTCCGGTCATGCTCCACTCCCCTTTCCCAACGACTGGACAACTCCCGAAAATACACTAGAGACCTATTTCAAACGCATCCGGAAACTCAAAGAAGCCTACAGCGATTTAATCGAAATTTATCAGGGACTCGAGATCGATTATCTTGATGAATCCTTCCATCCCGCTTCATCCAAATTTTTGAAGATGCCGCTCGATTACCGAATCGGATCAGTTCATTTTCTGAAAAACCCGCAAAGCGGTGAATACAGCGAGATAGACAACACTATCGAAATGTACCAAGATTTGCTGGAAAATGGGTTTTCCGGGGATATACAGGCCTTTGTTAGCCAATACTACCGGCGAATGAAGGAGATGATAAACATCGGTACTCCCGACATCGTCGGACATATGGATCTGATCCGGAAGAACAACCGGAACCATCATTTTTTTTCCCCGGCTGAAGACTGGTACCGGAAAGAGATAGACTCCTTCCTGAACACAGTCGAAGAAAGCAACTGTATACTCGAAGTGAATACTGGAGCTATGGCGCGGGGTATTCCCGATGTTCTGTATCCGGACGAACAGACACTGCGGAAAATCCATGCCCGGAAGATACCCATCACCCTGAGTGCCGACGCCCATGACCCAAAGCAGATTGATGCATTTTACCCGGAAACCCTCGCCTTGCTCGAAAAAATCGGGTTTACCGAGTACCGGGTACTGATAAACAATGAATGGCGGAACATACCGCTGCCGAGGATTTAAAGGAGATGTGTTCCCATGGTTGAGGCGGTCGGAATCTCTCCTCTGATGATTGCGGGGTTGACTGTAGGAGCAGCTTTTGTTGGTGCTTTGATAGCCGTGTTCATCATGCGGCGGGGAAGCAGCGGAGGCGATACTGCCGTGATGGATGCTGTTACCGCCCGGATGGAGGAAGTCCGCCGTCTATCCAGTCAGGTGGAAGAGTTGACTGATATATTTCTTGTGCCCCGAAAACGTGGAGGCATGGGAGAGGTCCTGCTGGCAGAACTGCTGAAAAGCTGGCTGCCTGCGGCGCATTTTCGCCTGCAGCACCGCTTTTCGGATGGGTCCCGGGTAGATGCCGCCGTCTTCCTCGGTTCATTTATCGTACCGGTTGATGCAAAGTTTCCCCTCGAAGACAGCAGCAGTTCTGCGATTCTCAAACACGCCGGCTCGATTGCAGATCACTATATCCGGCCTTCAGAGGGAACTCTCTCTTTTGCGGTGATGTATCTTCCCTCCGAACGAATCTATTACGAACACTTTGCCGAAGGAGAACCGGAGACCCTTGCACGCTGCCTGGATCTGGGGGTGATTCCCGCCGGACCTTCCACCCTCTTTCTGTTTTTGCAAACCCTTGCTTACGGTCTGCAGGGTTTTGCTCTGAGCCGCGAACAACGCCGCCTGCGATCCCTGATCGCCCAACTCTCTAAGGATTTTGCAGGCCTCAAAAAGCTCCTGTCAGTCAGCCGTACTCATCTAAAAAATTTGAACCAGAGCTTTCAACAGCTCGAGGACTCTGCCGCCGGCAATGAGCAGGATATTCACGCTCTCGAACAGCTCGACCGGCATGAATCCGGCTCGGAAGGGGACAAACAGGCCGATTAATTGCCTTGCTGTCTTCTTTCAGCGCTATTGTTCGATTACCAGCATGATCGGCAGATGATCGGAATAGCCGTTACTCCCCGGACCATACCAGCCTTTCGGCCGGCCGCTTTCGTCGAGGAACTCCACCGGATCAACAACTGCAGCTGAAACGGCTTCCAGCCCCGAGTTATCAATCAATTTCTGCCCGAGAAGAAAGTGATCAATGGTCTCCCAATTATCCGAATACCAATAGCTTCCCCCTTTCTCCATCCATGCCCAGGTTGAAAAGAGCACCGGCCGACCAACCCTGCCGGTTTGATCCTCATCCTTCGTCACGAGAAGACTCCCCGGGGCAGTCTCCGCTTGTTCAGGGGGGAGCAAGGCGGTGGGATAGGTCCCGTTTATCCGATTGTACTCATCAATATTCTCGTTCAGATCTCCTGCAACAAGGAATTCCACCTCAGGGGTTTTTGCGAGAATTCCGGTTATTCGCTTGGAAACCAAAGCGGCCGACCTGATTCTAAGGGGTTCGGTCGCCGCTGCACCGCCTGATTTCGACTTCCAGTGATTGTTGAACAGAACGAGCTCTCTTCCCTTATTTGTTTCGAACCAAATCTCGAGCACCGGCCGCAGCTTACTCCTGCCTTCCTCTGAACTTCCGGTACCCGAGTAATATTGGATCGAAAAAGACCGGGTCTTCTCTATGGGAAACCGGGAAAGAACCCCTACCGTAACTGCACCTTCCCCGCCGGCCGTTGCGGCATGCCGGTAACCGCAGCCGGAAAGGGGCCCGGCAACCATATCGGCGAGCACTCCCTCGTTCTCGATTTCTTGGAGCAGCAGTATCTCCGGGCAGCCGGGATTTTCTTTATCGACCATACCGCTCGACCAGCGGCCTGCAAGTATAATCCCCTCTCCCACCCGGTCGAGACGCTCCTGATAAATGTCTTCATTCCAGGATTCGGATGACGGGTCGAACTCTGGGTACTCGCTCCCGTCGTCGGTTGCATCAAAGAGGTTTTGAACATTCCAACTCATCACCCGTATCTGCCGGGGCCATTCGGCAGGTTCCTTCGCCGAAAAACCGAAAAGGGAAAACGTGCACCCCGAACAGGAAATCAGAAGGCCGATAAAAATGATGATGCCGCCTGCCCCGCCTGCAAGCGATAAAAACGAAGGCGGCTGCACAGATGAGTTGGTTTTGTTCTTCATGGATTCCCCCTTTTTCCGGTTTATAGAGTGTATTACCGGCCTGGAGGGGTTTTTGCTTCAGGAACGGAGAAAATTCCGCTCTGCTTCGATACCTTCCTGGAACAGATCGAAACCGAGGCCCGTTATCTCTTCGTATGCACGGATATAGCGTTTTGCCACCTCGATGCGGACTTCGTCGGGTATGTGGGGCGGCTCCCCGTCTCCCTGGAAGCCCTGTTCCATAAGCCACTGCCTCAGGTACTCTTTGTCGAGTTTCCGTTGTTTCTCGCCGGCTTCGAAGAGTTCACGGTAGGTATCCGCATACCAGAAGCGGGATGAGTCGGGTGTGTGCAGTTCATCGATAAGGATGAGCTTGTCGTCAAGCAAACCGAACTCATATTTTGTGTCTACCAGGATGAGTCCGTTTTCTTCCAGCATATGAGAACCCCTGCGAAACAGCGCAAGGGCGGCGGTTCTGATTTCCTGCCAGAGGTCTTCTGAAACGAGCCCCTGGGAAACCAATACCTCTTCGGAAATAGGCTCGTCGTGCAGTCCCTGTTCGGCCTTGGTAGAAGGGGTGAGCAGCGGCTGATCGAAGGCCTGATTCATCTGCATTCCCTCGGGAAGCGTGATGCCGGAAACCTGTTTTCCTGCTGAGTAGTCCCGCCAGGCCGATCCGGTGAGATATCCACGGACGACTACTTCCACCGGCAGCACTTTACATCGATCGACGAGCATTGAACGGGCAGAGACCTGCCTGCACATGTGGTTCTCGACGATATCTCGCGTCCGTTCGAACCAAAAGCCACTGATCGAATTGAGCACCGCCCCTTTTGCCGGTATGGTCGTCAGCACCCGGTCGAAAGCGGAAATTCGGTCGGTAGTTGTAATCAAAAGCTGATTACCGAGGTCGATGGTGTCGCGCACCTTGCCGCTGACAATCTGTGCACCCTTGGGAAGGGAAAGTTTCTCTACCGAATCATAACCGCTAAAGGTCCTTGGCAGCATATCACGCAGACGGTCGGTGTAATCGGCAAAGCGGGCCATTGTTCAGTTCTCCAGTTCCGATCGCGAGGTTACGATCCGGGAAATCAGCCCGTAGTCCTTCGACTCCTCGGCATTCATCCAGAAATCCCGATCGGTATCTTTTTCAACCCGTTCGAGGGGCTGACCGGTCTCCTCTGCAATGAGCTGATTGATCTTTACCCGCAGTTTCTCGAGTTCCCGGGCGTGAATCTCTATTTCCGTTGCAACCCCGCGGATACCGCTGAGGGGCTGGTGGATGAGATAATGGGAATTGGGCAGTGCGGTTCGATACTCTGAAGGAGATGCAAGCAGAATAATCGCCGCTGCACTGGCAACCAGGCCCATACCAACGGTATATACATTGGGTTTTACAAAACGTATCATATCGAAGATAGCAAAACCGGCATCTGCATCCCCGCCGGGAGAATCGATGAAGACCCTGATAGGATCATCACCGGCATCTTCCAAAAGAATGAGCTGCCGGATTACCCGCTCTGCGAGGTCCTTGTTCACCTCTCCGGAAAGAAGAATGCTTCTGGATTTGAGCATCCGCTGGATCAGAACGTCCTGTTCCTGCCGTTTTTCTTTTCCGTTTTCGTCGTTGTCCGAGAGCATGGGGTTCATGCTGTGTATTGATGCTTCTTTGGATTCCATATCAGTTTGACTCCAGGATTGTCGGATTTCTTTTCTAATCGTATACTCAATATACTATGAAGGCAGGCTTTGTTGCAATCATCGGCAGACCATCAACCGGGAAATCCACACTTATAAACCGAATCTGCGGACGCAAGGTGTCCATCGTGACACCGGTACCCCAGACAACCCGGAACAAGGTACGGGGAATCTACACGGAAGAGAGGGGACAGGTCATCTTTGTGGACACACCCGGATATCACAACTCGGAGCGCAAATTCAATCTCTATATGCGTGAACTCGTTAACCAGGCAATGGAAGAGGCCGATCTGATCCTCTATCTCCTCGATGCATCCAGGCTCGAATCTCCGGCGTCATCAGGAGCCTCACCAGGCTCTGAGCTTTCCGGCAGCCCGGCCGCCCCAGGCAGCGAGGAGCAGGCCATTCTCGATGCCCTATCGCATGCCCGGCACATTGAGGGTAACACCGACCTCTCTCAGCCCGGTTCTCCTGCTCAGCAAGCAGCAATTCCCATTGTAGCGGTACTGAACAAGATCGACACAGCAGGCGAGAAAACCGGCGGCAGGGGCCCCGCCGCCGGTTCCCAGGCTCTGATCGAAAAGGCCGGCGCTTTCCTTGCCGGCAGCGGATTAACATTGCAGCCCCTTCCCGTCTCCGCCACAGAGGGCACCGGTATCGACGAACTGCTCGCCGCACTTTTCGAACAACTGCCCGAGAGCGGCCTCCTCTACCCGGAAGAGATCTACACGGACCAGGAACCGGCTTTCCGTATCGCCGAGATCATCCGGGAAAAGGCGATGCTCCAGACCAGAGATGAGGTTCCTCATGCCCTCTTTGTGGAAGTGGCGGATATCCAGGAGGAAGAACCGGAGTTTGCAGAAAATCCGAAACCGGCAGGATCAGGCGAACAGGAGCGCAGCGGGGAGAACCCAGGGCGCCTTTGGATTAGGGCTTTTATTCATGTGGAACGGAATTCCCAGCAGGGCATCCTGGTCGGCCGCGGAGGAAAAACCATCCGGGAAATCCGCACCGGCGCTCAAAAGGATATTCAGCACGCCTTCGAACGGCCGGTCTACCTGGACCTGCGGGTCAAGGTGAGTCCAAACTGGCGAAAACAGGACCGGCTTATCGGGCGAATGGTGTATTAAGATTTGAGTGGGGAAAATTCATAATTTACAATTGTCCGGAACATGTTATAGTGAGTGCACATTTCATTTTTTTAATACACATAGCATAGATATAACATAGAAAAGACAATCACATTCCACTCATGCAGGAGGCAGCATGCACAGCATCTTTGTCATCAATCCAGGTTCTACATCGACAAAAGTAGCGCTCTTCGAGGACGAGAACCTCGTTTTTGAGGAAAACATTGCTCATTCCACCGATGAACTGGCAGGCTATTCATCGGTTATCGAGCAAAAAGAGAGGCGCACACGGCTCATATCCGAGCTTCTCGATAACCGCGGCTACGGGAACACCCGTTTCGATGCCATTATCGGCAGGGGCGGACTGCTCCACCCTATCGAGGGGGGAGTTTACGAAGCAGGCCCCGACATGCTGGATGATCTTTCCTCATGCCGGTACGGAGAGCATGCCAGCAATCTGGGGGCTTTGCTTGCTACCGAATTGGCCGAAAAGGGCGAAACCAAGAGCCCAGGAGAGAGGGACCGGCCTCATGTTTTTATTGCCGATCCGGTGGTTGTGGATGAAATGCAGAAGGTTGCCAGATACTCGGGGCTTCCTCGAATATCCAGGCAAAGTATCTTTCACGCTCTGAATCAGAAGGCTGCGGCCAGGGAGGTTTCCGGGCGCCTTGGAAGGGCCTACGGCGAGGTTTCCCTGATCGTTGCTCATTTGGGCGGCGGAATTTCGGTCGGAGCACATGTAAATGGTCGGATTATCGACGTAAACGATGCTCTCCAGGGCGATGGTCCCTTTTCTCCCGAGCGTGCGGGGGGATTGCCTGCTTGGCCGCTGCTCGAGATGTGCAGGAACGAAAACTACAGCCTGGCGGAGATGAAAAAGATCGTGACCGGAAAGGGAGGGCTGGTAGCCTATGCCGGGACGAATGACCTTCGGGAGCTTTTACGACGCAGAGATGAAGGCGACCAGGAGGCGGGCGAGATCTTCCAGGCCATGATATATCAGGTGAGCAAGGAGATCGCAATGCACGGGGCTACTCTGTTCGGAGATGTCGACGCGATCGTGATAACCGGCGGGATGGCCCACAATCAGGAATTTATCGACGGGATCTCGAAACGAGTCTCCTATTTAGCTCCCATCGAGGTTGTGCCGGGGGAACGGGAACTTCACTCCCTTGCCGAGAATGCGCTCCTGGCTCTCCGGGGCGAGGTCGCCATAAAACAGTACAGCAAGTAGGGACTGTACGAATGCAAAGCGGCTGTAGAACCGCTTGTTCCTGCCGGGCCCTCGGCCAATAGTTCGAACAGCCGTCAGCCTGCCTGGATCCGCTCCATGAGTTCTGCGGCGTTATAGGAGCTGCGGACGAGGGGAGCCGATGTCACAGATAAAAATCCCTCTGCTTCGGCTGCCTGACGGTACAGATCGAAAAGTTCGGGATGTACATACTCGAGGATTGGATAATGTTCGTTCGATGGGGCAAGATACTGACCGAGTGTCAGAATGCTGCAACCTGATTGCCGCAGGTCGGATATGGCTTCGAGTACCTCTTCGGGTTTTTCCCCGAGCCCGGCCATAAGACCCGATTTTGTGTAGATATCCCGGTCCATCTCCCGCACCCGGGCCAACAGCTCGAGTGAGCGGTCGTATTCGGCCGCCGGACGCACCTTCGGGTAGAGGCGGGGGACGGTTTCGATGTTGTGGTTGATGATCTCTGGTTTCTGATCGACTACTGTCTGCAGGGCTTCGGCGGAGCCTCCGAAATCCGGTATCAGGACCTCGACCACTGCCTGTGAACCCGCCTGCCGGACCGCACCGATCGTCTCGGCGAAGTGGGCGGCCCCGCCGTCGGGCAAATCATCCCGGGTAACCGAGGTTATCACTACATGACGGAGACCAAGGTCGCGGACTGCCCGGGCGAGTTCTTCGGGTTCGGCCGGATCGAGCGGCTGGGGGTTTCCGGTTGTGATATTGCAAAAGGTGCAGTTCCGGGTACAAACGCTGCCGAGGATGAGGAAAGTGGCCGTCCCTTTCCCGAAACACTCGAGCCGGTTCGGACAGTTCGCCTCCCGGCAAACCGTGTGCAAATGGTGCCGCTCGAGCACATCCTGCACGGTCTCGTAGGTTTCATTCAAACGAGCGCGAATTTTTAGCCAGTCAGGCCGCCCCTTGGAAGGGTCCTGGTTCTTTGCTGCAGCCGCCTCGAGAGCCTTTTGCCATTTCTCAAGCCAAGCGGGGCTATTTTGTATGCGGGAGTTCTTCCCGCTGATATTCGAATACTTCACAAATATAGTTTACCACATTGGCCTTGAGCTGTTCCATATCCTGCTTCCTGCCGGTGAGCTTTTGAAGCGAAGTAACTCCACGATCGGTAATTCCGCAGGGAACGATCCAGTTGAAATGTTCGAGATTGGTGTTCACATTGAAGGCGAACCCATGGAAAGAGACGCCGTCGCGAAGGGCGATACCCAGGGCGGTAATCTTTTCATCTGTGACCCAGACTCCCCGGTGCTCCCGGACACGCTGGGCATTTATGCCGTATTCCCGGTCGAGCAGCCGGATAAAGACCTCTTCCACCCCGTCTACAAAGGTCCGCACATCGAGTCTGCCGGGGAACTTCACGATCAGGTAACCGACGATCTGCCCGGGACCGTGATAGGTGGCTTCTCCTCCCCGCTCGATAGTATGAATCTCGACTCCCTGTTTCCGGAGAAAGTCGGGCTCAGCCAGGATATCTCCGGCTTTACCGGTACGGCCCATGGTGATAACCGGCGGATGCTCTACGAGCAGGAGCGTGTCTTCGATTTCGTCGGCAACCCGGCGGGCATGGAGATCGCGCTGCAGCTCGAGGGCCTGCCCGTAAGGCATTTTTTCCAAATCACGAACACGTAAAATCATGGCTTCCTCATGAATCTGCCGGCCTTGCCGTGCGGATCGGGCTCTTCAGTCTTACCTGGCAGTCCTGGTTTCGACTTCTCCCGATTCCTTTCCTACGTAGACCACCGGCTCGATACCGCAGAACAGCCCGTTCTCTACCACGCCGGGAATTTCGTTGATTCGCCTTTCCATAAGGGGGGGATCGAAGGGTTCAGGGAAGGTGACATCCAAGAGAATATTTCCGTTGTCGGTAATCACCGCGCCCATCTTGCGCTGGGCCATCCGGACCTCCGGCTTTCCTCCAATGGCTTCGAGCGACCGGGTAACCGGAAGCCGGGCCATCGGCACTACTTCGACAGGAACAGGGAAATTCAGACCCAACCGGTCTGCAATCTTCGATGGATCGGTAATTATTCCCACACGTCCGGCGGCATAGGCTACGACTTTTTCCCGAAGCAGGGCCCCGCCTCCGCCCTTGGTAAGGTTGAGCTGCGGGTCCACCTCGTCGGCCCCGTCGATCACAACATCGATGCGGCCGTCGATCTCAGGGTCATTCATGTTTCGCAGGGGAATACCCAGTTTCTGACACTCCATCTCGGTCTGTGAGCTGGTAGCAACGGCAAGAATATCGCGAAGACTTCCTTCCTGAAGCAGCCGGCCTAAACGCCGAACCGCCCAGACTGCCGTAGAACCCGTTCCGAGCCCTACCTTCATTCCGCTTCGTACCAGCTCGTCGACAGCATGCTGTCCCACCAGTTCCTTGACTGCTGTGGTGTCTAGGCTCATTGTTGTTTCACTCCTTTTCGGACGGCTCCTTTTCAGCCTGCTCCTTTTCGGTTGCAATTTGTCCCGCTGCAGCGGCACTTTCCGCAGTTTTCACCGCTTCATAATCCTCGGTAGTAAAAACCCGTTGCGTATCCAAAAGGATGTAGAATTTATCATCCACCTTCCCCATGCCTTCGATGAAATCGCTGTTTATGGCACTGCCGAGCCGAGGCGGAGGATCTATCTGGTTATCATCGAGAGACATCACCTCGTCGACAGAGTCAACCAGGACCCCGAGGATCAGTTCCTCGTCCGACTCATTTAGATGAAGATCGAGAACGATAATGCTTGTGTCCACGTCCCTGTCTTTTTCAGGAAGACCGAATTTGATCCGGAGATCGATAATGGGCACAACCCGCCCCCTCAGATTGATGACTCCAATCATGGACCGGGGCATATTCGGAATTTTGGTCAGTTTCTCGAACTCCTGAACTTCATTGACCTTTTGAACTTCGATAGCGTAATGCTCGTTATCTAGGTTAAATGACAGATATTGTTTCATGGCCGCCTCCATTCATTACTCTAGCGGCTACAGCCGGAAAAATCCACCGGTTTTCCCGGAGCCCAACCCATTTTCTCAGCGATAGACCGAAAGAATCCGCAAAACACGCTCAAGGCCGGTCGTCAAAAGGAAGCCGGCAAGCCTCGGCCCGCGGTCCTTCTCGATCAGAACGCGGTACATGAGTTTGAAATAGCTCTTCCCGTCCAGACCGGCCGACTCGGGCACAGAATAGAGCGCCTCTCCCAGCCGCTTCTCATCTGCCGACTCATCATCGGAAAGCTGGAAGTTTTCGAGCACCCCAATGGTTTCGTCGACAGCCTGCTTTTCCTCCTTCTCGAGTTCGAGGGGAGCAGCATCGGGACTGCGGAGGGAAAAACGGAAGGATTCCGGGGCAAAGGTAGTTATCCAATTCCAGGCGCACTGCGCTCGTTGTTCAAGACGGGGGCGCTGCTGCGCTTCTATCTCCGAAATTCGCTCGAGGACCCCATTCACATCACCGTCGTGTATCTGGAGAAGATTACAGAGATGGCGAAACGGCAGCTGATAGGGCATTGCAGCAGGGACCTCTCCCACCTGCGAGAGTTCGTAGATCCGCCGCTCTTTCTCCCGTCTCTTTTCCGAGACGGTCTCTTTTCCAAAATAGATCCGCTCACATCTGTCGTAATCTTCGTAGATCTTGAGCACATCCAGGTCGAAGGATATAGCGAACTCGGAATTCGGGCGAGTGCCGGCGAAAAGGTACCGGATGATCTCCGGCTGGTAAATTTCGAGCACATCGGAAAGCCCTACCACCTCGCCGCTGGAGGAGGATATTTTGCCTCCCCTTCCCTTGATTCTGACGAAATCATACTGAAAGGTAACCGGCGCCTGATATCCGTAAACCTCTCGGCTAATCTCCCGCGCCGTATCAAAGGATCCTCCTTCGGAGTGATGGTCCTTCCCGGCGGGTTCGAAATCAACTCCCTCGTATTCCCACCTCATGGGCCAGTCCACCCGCCAGGGCAGCTTGACCGCGGCTGTGTTTCGCAGGTCCACCGTTTCCTCGTTGCCGCAGCTGTCGCAGGCATAGGAGAGGCGGTAATTGCCGTCCCAGCCGAGCTGCCGGGTAGTATTCTTATTACAGGAGGTGCAAAAGACAGATACCGGATACCAATCTTCGGCCAGGGGCTGGGTCCGGTGCTTATTCAGGATATCCCGGATGGTATCGCGTTCTTTGAGGGCCGTTCGGATTCCTTCTGCATACTCGGAATTCCGGTACTTTTCCGCCTGATACCGGTAAACTGGATCCACCCCGACCTGGTGCAGAAGCGCTTCGAGGTCCTTTTCATTGGCCTCGGCGTAGTTCGCCCACCGCCCGGTGGTATCGGGAACCAGCGTGATAGGTTTTTTCAAATACTGTTCGAGGGTCTGTTTATCTTCCATATTCTTCGGGACTTTTCGGAAAACGTCATAATCATCCCAAGAATAGATAAATCTTACATTTCGCCTCAGTTCTTTCAGTGCCCGTACGACGAGCTCCACCGAGATGATCTCTCGAAAATTCCCGATATGAACTGTGCCCGAAGGGGTAATTCCGGAGGCACAAACATAGGGATCCTTTTCACCCTTCTCGCGGATAATCTTTTCCGCATACACATCTGCCCAATGTACTGCCATAGTTTGTGATTATATCGACGTTGACTGAAAGTGTCGAGTTTTCATATCATTCAGCCGATAGATTTGATATGAAACGATTGTTCCCGGCTCTGCTTACCGTCCTCATGCTATTGACCGCCGCCTCCGGCCTTGCAGCCTTCGACCAAAAGGGGCTTGCTTCCTGGTACGGAGGAAAATTTCAAGGCCGCCTCACCGCCAACGGAGAGGTTTTTGACACGAATCAACTGACTGCCGCCCATAAAACCCTCCCCTTCGGGACGATAGTCAGGGTCACAAATATGGAAAACAACGAGTCGGTCGAGGTACGGATCAACGACCGGGGTCCTTTCGTCGAGGGGCGGATCATTGATCTGTCCCGGGCAGCCGCCGAGGCGATCGGAATGACCGGTCTTGGCGTTGCCGAGGTACGGATAAAAACCGTGGAGAAGGTCAAGGACAACTCAACCTTTATTGTCCAGGTGGCAGCCTTTTCCGTTGCAGACAACGCTGCTTCCCTGAAGGAAAAACTCCTCGCCGAAGGCCTCAAACCCTCCTTCGAGCAGCTCGAAAACGGAATCATTCGGGTTGTTTTTCGGGACATCGAAGCAGGCAGTCTCGACAGCCTGACAAACCGTCTGGCGGAACTCGGATACACAAATCTCTTAGTTAGAAAGAACGGCTAAGCTCTCCGTCCGCTCCCCGGAAACGAAGAGGGTTCCAGTCAAATCTGACCAACCCTATCAGAATTAAATTGTTTCTATATAGACACTTGACCATAAAGTTATATTCCCCTACTTTAGTTACGTACATATCATGAACTAAGGAGGCGCTCACATGCTCCAACTCCGCAATCAATTTATCTTTGCCCCCGTGAAAACCGGATACAGTGACGGTTCCGGCCGGGTCACGGACAAGCATATCGAATTCTACAAGCTCAGAAGCGCCGAGACCGGCGGTGTCGCGCTCGAACCCCTCTACCTCGACAAAGGACTGCGGGAGATTCCGACCCAGATGGGCTTGGACAGTGAGGACAAGATTCCGGGACTGAGTAAGCTCAACGAGGTGATCCATCAAAACGGGTCAAAGGTAATTGCCCATCTCAATCACCCCGGACGAATGGCAAACCCCAAGATACCGGGTAACTATTTCCTCTCCTCCACCGACCAGGCATGTGAAAACGGTGGAGCCGAACCAAAGCGCATGGACCGGCAGGACATGAACAGAGTGGTCGAGCAGTTTCGAAGCTCAGCAGCCCTGGCTGAAAAGGCGGGGTTCGACGCCCTTGGAATACAGTTCGGTCACGGATATCTTTT
>JAIPGG010000071.1 GCA_021736255.1 Spirochaetales bacterium
ACGACCTCGATCGGAACGTGAACATAGTGATTGTTCACCAGACTTATCAGCATGTTGGTACGACCGGACATGGCGGCATGGCAGGCATTATTCCCAAGCCTCGCGCAAAAGTACGAATCGTTCGGGTCGGCTGGGGAGGAACGGATCATATAACTCGGATCAATGTATTTGAGATTGATTTCCATCTGCTCACGGGAAAAAAAGCCGGTTATCCGCTCCTTGAGGTAGTTGCCGATGTCCTGGAGCTTGAGGTTGCCGGAGGCATCTTTTGCTTCTTCTCCCTCGAAGAAATGCTGGCCAGCACCCTCGGCAACAATGATCACCGCATGATTTCTGCGTTCGAGCCGTTTCTTGAGATGGTAAAAGAGGCCGTTTTCCCCCTCGAGATCAAAGGGCACCTCGGGAATCAACACGAAATTTGCCTCATGGGTAGCCAGAGCAGTATGAGCGGCAATAAATCCCGACTCCCTTCCCATGAGTTTGACCAGCCCGATGCCGTGGATGGTTGAGTGAGCCTCGGTGTGAGCACTGGATACCGCATCGGCCGCCCGTGAAACGGCTGTCTCGAATCCGAAGGACTTCTGAATAAAACTGAAATCATTGTCGATAGTCTTCGGTATGCCGACAACGGCAATCTTGAGCCCTCGCCTGCGGATTTCCCGGGCTATCTTCATTGCGCCCTTCTGGGTACCGTCCCCGCCGATGGTGAAAAGCATATTCAGGTTCATCCGTTCTATGGCATCAACAAGCTCGGAGGTCCGTTCTCCCCCGCCGCGGGAGGTGCCGAGTACCGAGCCGCCCATCTTGTGAATGTCATCCACCACATCGGGGTCGAGATCGATGGTAGGCAGCTGATGCTCAGGGAAAAAGCCCCGGTACCCATTCTGAATTCCGGATATCCTCCGCACACCGTAGCGATGCCACAGGCAGCGGGTGATTGCCCGGATCATGTCGTTCAAACCGGGACAAAGCCCGCCGCAGGTCACAATACCGGCATGAACATGGCCAGGGTTGAAGTAGATCCGGTCCCGGGGACCCGCTATCTCGAGCAGTTTGCTTTTGGGCAAGGGCTCGCAAGCCTGCCCCGGGGTGAACCGGACATTATTGAGAATATACTCGTCTTCCTGTACGTAATTGGCTATAGAATCGCCAAGTGTCCTCGAGAAGACTATTGGGGTTGGGTTTTTCGCTTCTCCGAGCGTTTCGATTGTGAAGTCGTGAGTTTCCTGTTCGCTCATTGCTTGTCCGACTCAGATAATCGGCGGTTTTGCCAAGAGCTCGTCCGATTTGAGCAGCAGCCGGACATACTGAAAACGGCTGTAGGCAAAGGTGTCGGGTGTATTCTCTTTGTTGAGCTTCCCGCGGAAATCGTCGAGGCTCTTGTATCCCTTGTTCTCCATCCATTCCTCGAGATAATTGAGGAACGATTTCACAACTGCAAATTTGTGCTTGAAGATCGCGCTGACCACTTGCACACAGTCGGCTCCGGCAAGGAGCATCTGTATCATAGTATCCGGTTCGTGGATTCCATGGCTTGCGCAGATCGAACCCTTTGTTTGCCCGCCCAAAATCCCTGCAAAACGAAGGGTCAAGCGGTAGTCGTTCTCGCTGCTCAAATTGAAGGGATATTGATTTCGTTCCTTGTGAATATCGATGCTCGGCTGAAACAGACGATTGAACAAGACAAATCCCTTTACGCCGGCCTCATCCATCCGCTTGATGAGGCGGAGAGGACTGGTGTAGTAGGGGCTGAGCTTGACCGAGACCGGAATTTTCACCTTCGAGAGGACCTCTTTCAGGGTTTCGATCTGCTGATCTTCCATCTGGTCACTGGAGGTCTGGTAATCCATAGGAAGTGAATAAAAGTTCAATTCGAGAGCATCGACTCCCGTTTGTTCGATTTTTGAGGCCCATTCCACCCAGGTTTCCCTGCTGACTGCATTGAGACTGGCGACAACCGGTATATCCAGTGCCTCTTTGGCACGATCGAGCCACATCAGGTGCTCGTCGGGGCCACCATGCTCGATCTCCGGGAAGACTGTCTGCATTTCCGCATTCCAATCGTTGTACTTGTTCAGTTCGTCGTCCAGTTTCATGCTTTCGAGCCGTATCTGCTCTTCGAATAGAGAACTGATCACCAGTGCTCCAACACCCGAATCTTCGAGTTTTTTGATTGATCCCATCTGCGAGGTAAGACTGGATGCTCCTGCTACTACAGGATTTTTGAGTTCCAGTCCCATATATCGGGTCTTCAGGTCTGCCATGAGGCCCTCCTTAGGTTTCTGCTTTTCTCCATCATAAAAGGGGGAGGAAGGAAAGTCAAATGAAGTGGTACGAAAGGGGGTTCCTCTGTACCGGCCCGGTCAAAGACCGGTTCCAAGGCTTATCATAGAAATGGCTCCCACAGCGGCAAACAAACCGAGGATCCGGGCAAAGGTCAGCCGTTCTCGAAACACAACCCAAGCCAGTAAAACCGTCGGCACCGGATACAGAGAGGTGATAACGGCCGTAATAGAAAGCTGTCCGCCCACCGAGGCAAGAAGAAAGAAAAGGTTTGCCGCCATATCCAGAGCACCGGCAACGGCGATCCAGAACCAGCTTCCCGCTGCGACGGTGAGCCGTTTTTTTAATATCCAGGCGGCACCGGTTATCAGAGAGATAGACGCCACCCGGGCCGATACCAAAGGCCACAGCCCTGCTCCGCTCGAAGCCCGGTCAAAGGCAATAAAAAAAACACCGAAGGACAAGCCTGCTATCACTCCCAGCAGCAGGGCCTTTCGTATCAGCGCCCTGCGGACACCCGGATCCGGATCCCCGCCGGGATGGGGGGTAAAACTCACCAGTACGATTGCAGCAAGACCGAGCAGGATTCCCCAGCCGGCGAGCACCCCCGGGTCTTCTCCTGCGGCAAGGCCTACCACCACCGGCAGCACCGCGCCTGCCACCGCCGCAACAGGTGAAACCACCGCGACGATCGTTGTTGCCAGTCCGTGATAGAGGGCAGTGAGTCCGACCGCACCACCGATTCCCGCCACGGCTCCCCACAGCAGTCCGTGCAATGCGGGGGCTCCGCTGTTCCACAGGAGGGCCGCCGCCAGAGCCACCGCCATTCCGATAAGCTGGGAATAGACCATAACCGAGAATACCGGTGTTCGTTTCCCGACAAAGCCACCGGTAAAATCAGCCACACCGAAACCAAGGGCCGAAAGCCCTGCAAAAATCAAGGGTCCCTGCATGGAGTGAAGATAGCACAACCAAAGGAAACCTGCAAAGCAGATCCTCTTGTGGAATCCTCTACCGTTTCTCCTTGCAATCGATTATACTCATTATACGAAAGAGATAAAAAGGACATCATAAACTGAAGGGGAAGCGCGCTGTATGGCAGGCAAACACAAAAAACTCATGGAGCGGATACCTGAATACGAGGAACGCATCCGTGCTCTCGGTGAAAGTGTTCTGGCGAATCTGGTAATGGTCAGTGAAATACCTGCGCCGACTTTCCATGAACGTGCCCGAATGGATTTTCTTCTCCACCGGTTCAACGAATACGAATTGATCAACTGTTCTACCGACGAGGTCGGCAACGCCCTGGGAATCCTTCCGGGCACTGAAGGCGAGAGAAACATCATTGTCGTAGCCCACATGGACACAATCTTTTCCGAGGAAGTGGATCACACGGTGAGCATTCAGCCCAACCTGATCACCGGTCCGGGGGTAGGAGACAACGGCCTGGGGGTAGCTGCCATGCTGTCACTCCCCATGCTGCTCGAGCACCTGAATATCAAACTGAAATCAAACCTAGTGCTCATGGGCTCCTCCCGGAGCCTTGGCCGCGGAAATATTGAAGGGGTCCGTTTCTTTTTGGGAAACACCGATCTTGATATAAGCAGCGGTGTCTGCATCGAAGGGGTGGAACTCGGCAGGCTCAGCTATTCCTCCATCGGAATGCTGCGAGGCGAACTGACCTACCGTGTCCCTGAGTCCTACGACTGGACCCGTTTCGGCGCCGGCGGAGTTATCCTCAATATCAACGAGGTAATCAATAAAATCCTCGAGATTCCCCTCCCCCGCAGACCCCAGACAACCATTATGCTCGGCTCGGTCCAGGCCGGAACCGGCTTCGACAAAACTCCCACGAAAGCGGTGCTCAGATTCGAGATACGAAGCGAATCGGAGGAGCAGGTAATGAGTCTGGGCCAACAGATCGAGGATATCGCTGCGGAGGTTGCGTCGCGCACCGGGGCCGAGGTCTCCTTTATCAATATCGCCCAGCGGCGGCCGGGGGGGATCGCCTTCTCTCATCCCCTTGCCCGCACATCGCGGGGCATTATGAAACAACTGAATATCCAACCACGCATTTCTCCGAGCACATCCGAGCTCTCGGCCTTTATCGACCGGGAAATACCGGCGGTAACCCTCGGCCTTACCACCGGCGAGGACATGGCGCAACCGGGTGAATCCATCAGCTTGGAACCTACCTATACCGGCTTGACTCAGCTTATTGCTTTGCTTGAATCCATCGACGAGGGATGCTGTGATGAATCTTAATCAGTGGCTCAAGACAAACACGTACCACCACTCGGCCTTTTCCGATCTGAAGGAGCTTGTGGAACGAAAGCAGCAGAAGAATCTTTCGATCTCCCTGTGTATCCCCACCCTCAACGAAGACAAAACCATCGGGAAGGAAGTGGTAATCTTTAAATCCGAATTGATGAACCGTTACCCTCTCATCGACGAGATTGCCATAATTGATTCGGGTTCCCAAGACCGGACCCTCGAGGTTGCCTCCTCCTTCGGAGCCGATGTGTATCTTTCTCAGGACATTCTTCCGGAGCAGGGATTCAAACGCGGTAAGGGCGAAAACCTCTGGAAGGCTATTCATCAACTCACCGGGGATATCATTGTTTACATCGATGCCGATATAAAAAACATTCACCCTCGCTTTGCTTATGGCTTAATAGCTCCCCTCATCCTCCGTGACGAGGTACAGTATGTCAAAGCATTCTACGACCGACCCCTGGCCGTCTCTCAGGGGGTCCGGGTATCCGGAGGAGGAAGGGTAACCGAAATCCTGGTGCGCCCCCTCTTTTCACTCTTTTTCCCGGACTTGACGGCAATAATCCAGCCCCTTTCGGGAGAGTACGCCGTACGCCGGGAGGTGCTGGAGGCAATCCCCTTCCCCATCGGATACGGAGTAGAGACTTCCCACCTTATCGATGTCTACAACGAGTGGGGACTTGGAGCCTTTGCCCAGACCGATCTCGATCAACGGATACATCGAAACCAGGAAACCCAGGCCCTTGGGAAGATGGCCTTTGGGATCCTGCAGACCTTTCTCCGCCGAATGGAATCTCTAGGGAAAATCCAACCCTTCCCGAACCTCAGTACCGTTCTCCGCCAGTTCCAGGCCAAAGAAGAACAATTCGAGATGCTCGAACATGCAATTACCGAGGAAGAGCGCCCCCCTATGAATACGATCGAGGAATACAATAATAAATTTACCGGGAGTAAGTTTGCCGGGAGAAACAAGAAAAAACCCCGAAAAACCGGGAACCGAAAGGAAACTGAAAACAAGGCCTGAACTGCCGACAATAAGAGTACGATGTTAAAGTATATGAGCCGGAAACATTCCAGATCGAACCTGTGTTGTGCCGCCGCCGGCCGGCCGGTATTCAAACAAATGGGCAGTGTACTGCTTTTACCGGTGACTGTTGTTCTCCTTCTTACCGCTTTTCCTGCAGATGCAAGGGCCGAGGAACATCAGATCACCGTAGAGACGGAAATCAACTGGGAGAAGCGGGTTGTCACCGCCACAGCTTCCATCGCATTGGAAGGCTTCGGCCGGAACAAAATCCTCCCCGCTCTCCGCCTCGCTGCCGAACGCGAACTCGAACAGCGCAAAGGGGAAGTGTTCCGGGAAATCCTCAATAATATTCCGGTAGATTCCGCGACACGCATTGGAGAATTGATTCGGGCAAACCCTGCTCTCGGCACCCAGATCGATCGTCTGGATGAACGCATCCCTCCTATTCGGAGCAGCTTTTCACAGGACCAGCACTATCTGCGCCGCAACTTCACCATTCCCTTCGAAGAGCTGGTCGCACTGGTAAGCGAAGCGGACACCCCCCTTTCGATACCTCAGCGAACAGCATTTTATCCCTCCGGGAAGTACTCGGGACTGGTTATCTACGCGGCCGGAGCCTTGCCGGTTCAGGGCCGCCCCTCACAAACAGCTGAGCTTGCCCCCTGCCTCATTCCGACGTTGTATGATGAGCAGATGCGCCCGCTTGTAAACGGAGAAATGATCGACTTCAACCGTTTAGCCGAAGAGGGACTTTTGCACTATAGGAAAATTAGTTCGGAGGATACAATCGAAAAACTAATCAATGAGTCTTTGGCGATTATAGGGCCTGAACCGCTCTATACAATAGCAGTGGGACTGTACGGAAACAATCCATCGGATATTATCCTGAGCATGGATACGGCCAACCAGCTCCGATACCGGCAAAGGAACCGCCGCATTCTCGAAAACAGCAGGGTCCTTGTTTTATATTGACCCGGGTCTCGATCTCAACTGCGGTAATTCTGGATCATCATGTCGGCCATGACCTTTGCATCGTTCAAAAGATTTGGAACCAAACAGTATTCGTTGGGCATGTGCATCGTCTCTTCCAGGGTGCCCCAGACAACCGTGTCATATCCGGAAAGCCGAAGATAAGCCCCGACCGTACCTCCTCCGATACCTATGGACCTGCCTTCAACGCCGCGCACACGTTTGAGAGCCGAGCCCACTGCCTCAACAAGTATTGAATCGCCGGGAGTAGGCGGAGAAGAAACCCTCTGTACCGTCTCCACCTCTACAGCCACTCCATACTCATCTTCCACCCGATTGGCTTCCTCTCGAACAGCCTCCAGCACATCATCCACCGGGATCTCCGGCAGGATACGGGCGTCGAGATAAAAAACATCCTCTCCGGGAATGGTGTTCACGTTCGGGACATTGGCTTCCTTCTTGGTCGGGGCGAAGGTGGAAGCGGAAGGCTGAAACAGAGAGTTGGTCTGTGGAAACCGCTTATTCATACCCGACAGACGGAGCACCAGTTCCGAAGCGGCAACAAACGCGTTCTTTCCCTCCTGGGGCATGGAGGCATGGCACTGCTTCCCGCGAGTTTTCAGTTTGAGCCAGAGGGTTGATTTTTCGGCTATCTCAATTTCATCTCCTGCGGGAGTACCTGAATCCGGGACCAGAAAGAGATCCCCTTCCGAAAAGAGATCGGGGTGCTCCTTTAGAAGATACTGTATCCCGTAGGTCGAACCGGTCTCCTCATCGGCTACGAAGAGAAGGCGTACCGGCAAAGAGGGGCAGACTCCCGCTTGTTTCAGAGCAAGGGCGGCGCCGATCGAGGCAACCAGACCCTGTTGATTGTCTTCCACTCCCCGCCCGTAGATACGATCCCCTTCTACACGCAGCGTGTAGGGATCGCTTTCCCAGAGAGACTGCTCGCCGGGGGGAACCACATCGAGGTGGGACATGATCCACAAACGGTGTTCAGCGCTCGTCCCGGCGACGGGAGCCTCCGATTCCGGCGGATCGATCTCTACCAGGAGGTTCGGGCGGATCCCCGAAGGGACTCGGGAGTCGGGAGCATCAAAATGCCTTACCGAAAAGCCGTGTTCGACCAGCCACTGCTCGAGAACAGACGCCTTTTCGGTCTCTCCTGCTCCGTCACTCTGGGGGCCCAGAGCGGGCACGGCGGTGAGTTTGCGTTGAAGATCAATCAGCTCTTCCCTCATCATATCTATGGCTTTTGCTGTAGCTTGGGTGCTTTCCTGTTCCTGCATCAATCGGCCCTCCTTCGAGTTCTCTATTCCGTTATACTCTCCAGTAGAAAAAACAGCAAGATCATTCTCTTTCTTTGTATTGACACTTTTGTATTGGCAACGACAAGATTTCTTTGCTAAAATCTCTTTATGCATTATCCTCTATCAGCTGAACCAAAACCCGCCGAGCGGCGGCACTCGCTTTGCCTCCCTGCGCGGATCACCGTCCTGTTGCTTGCCGGCCTGATGACACTCGCCGTTCTTTTCGGCTGCGGCAACGGAGACAAGTATGCCGTAGTTCTCTGGGCCCCCGATGATCAGACAGTAGAGGACGGCAGCTTGCTGCCGGTAATCGAAGAGTCGAGAATCGACAAAACGGTCACTCTCGAGCTTCCCTCAGGGGAACCACAAACAACACCGAACTGGCGGGTAAAAACCTTCGGTTCCCGGCGAAATGCGCAGGAGTTCAAACAATCCTATGCAGAATATGCAGGCACCTATGCTGCAGCGAAACGGGACGGCCTTCCCGTCCGAAAAGAAGCCGACAGGCTTTCAAAACGCACCTATAAACTCCGTCTCCGGGAAGAAATAAAGATCCTTGAACGGACCGAAGAGGTCAGCAATGAAGGAGGAATGGAAGATTACTGGTACCGGGTCCTGACCCGCGAAGGTGTATCCGGCTGGTGTTTCGGACAATACCTGGACATCTATCAATCCGGAGAACAGGTAGTTGATGCAGATACCGGCAAGGGAACGGAGAATACCGACCTGCAGCGATTTCTCGAGAATAAATGGAGACCTTCATATTACCGGAACATGGCCCGAAACAATACCGTTGTGACGGACCTCTTCCGCCCCGAATACGGGCTGTTTCCTGAACCGGAAGAAAACTGGCTCGTCTTGAATCTCCAGAGCCGGAATATCACCTTTGATTATACGAGGATCGCTCCCTCCCGCCGCAACCAATACGTTTTCGAAGGAACCAGCTTGATCCTTACCATCGTTTCAGAGAAAGAAATCAGTATACAATACCAGTGGCAAGGCTCGGAGGTCAGCGGCAATTTCATTCTTTTCGAGGAAGACATCGAAGAAATCCTCGAACAGGAAATCGAACGCCGGGAAGAGGTCCTGCAGACCCTCTATGATCGGGGACCGAAACTAAAAAGCTCCACCTATGGAACAATCGAGGTGAACGAAAACGGGACCTTCCGGTGGGAGGGATACGATCGGCTCGTTCCGGAAATCCTGCCCCGGGACATTACCAATACCGGGCGTCTTGATTTCGGCTTTTTTCCCGGCGAAGATCTCCGGGCGGAATACGATGGAGCTATCGTCTTTCGGTTCTATACCGGCAGCGGCGACCGGCCCGCAGCATTTCTCTACCGGTATGAGGAAAAGGGCCTGCTCCTCGAATTCGTCCCCCAAAACCTTATTGAGGACCATATCATCAAGCGCAGGGACCTCAGTTCGACCAAACTCTTCTTTTCTCTCAGAAATTAGCGTGAGACCATGAGCGCGCAGATCCAGGCCGAAAACCTGCAGTTGTCTTTCGGCAGCAGAACCATCCTCGACGGGGTAAATCTCAATCTCTCGACCTCCAGCAAGGCTGCTCTGGCGGGCGCCAACGGCAGCGGAAAATCGACCTTGATGAAGGTGTTGAGCGGGAAAATTCAACCCGAAGCGGGAAAACTCGTCATCTCCAACGATGCCCGGGTTGTCTACCTTCCACAAACCGAATCCCTGATTTCCGATCCCGAAGAACCTCTCAAAAACGAGGCGCTCCTCGGCTTCCGGAGGCTGGAACCTGCAGCCGAGCGAATGCATCAGATCGAACATCAACTCGAAGCCTCCACCTCGAAACGGCAGGAAGATCACCAGCATCTTCTCGAGGAATATGAAAACCTCCGCCTCAGCCTGGAACACGGCGGCTGGTACGAACGGGAAGCAAAAATCGGAAAAATTCTGAACGGTCTCGGTTTTAAAACGGAGGATTTCGGCCGGCCCCTCTCGAGTTTTTCTTCCGGATTCCGGATGCGGGCATCGCTGGCGAGGGTCCTCATCGAAATCCCGGATATTGCATTACTCGATGAACCTACCAATTATCTGGATCTGGAAACACGAAACTGGCTCAAAGACTTCCTGCTGTCCTATCCCGGAGGATTTCTTATCGTCTCCCACGACCGGTGGTTCCTCGACCAGAGTATCGATCAAGTAATCGAGCTCTTCAACGGCCGGCTGCACACCTATCGCGGCAGCTACAGCGAATACGAAGAGAAACGGAGCCAGGAAATCGAGGCAAAAATAAAGGCCTATCAGCAGCAGCAGGAAGAGATACAAAAAACCGAACAGTTCATCCGTAAATTCCGCTACAACGCAAACCGTGCCCGGCAAGTGCAAAGCAGAGTCAAGCAGCTCGATAAAATGGACCGCATCGAGATGCCCGAACATCTTCGAAAGATTTCTATTCAGTTTCCCGCTCCGCCCAAGAGCGGAAGAGTGAGTGTCGACCTGCAGAATGTGTCCCGCTCTTACGAAGGAAAACCGGTACTGACCGACTTGGCCCGTGAAATCGAACGGGGAACAAAACTTGCCGTCACAGGAGTGAATGGCGCGGGAAAATCGACCCTCCTCCGTATTATCGCGGGCAGGGATCAGAATTACCGAGGCGATGTCGTCCTCGGAACCGGCGTGATTCCGGCCTACTTTAGCGCCGACGAGATTACCGGAGAGGAATGGACCCGCATCTTCGCCGCTCGCGAGTTAAATCGTGCCGGGCAGAAGGAGAAAGGAGGATCAGAAAAACCGTCCGATTCAGATGATCCGCATACCGTGCTCTCCTTCCTGGAAGAGGCGGCGCCAACCGAAATGATTCCCCGGCTGAGGGACATGCTCGGCTCCTTTCTTTTTCGGGGAGACGATATCTACAAACAGATCACCGTCCTCTCCGGAGGTGAACGAACCCGGCTCTCGCTGTTGAGAATGCTGCTGTCGCCGGCCAACCTTTTGATCCTCGATGAACCCACTAATCATTTGGATATTCATTCCAAAGACATCCTCCTCGATGCCCTCCAGCGATACAGCGGAACCGTAATTTTCGTCTCCCATGACCGCGGCTTTCTCCGGAGCCTGGCATCTGAAGTCCTCGAGCTTCGCGGCGGGGGAGCATGGCAGCACTATCCGGGAGACTACGATTACTACCTCTACCGGAAAGAGCGTGAAACGGAAAACCGGCAAAGCATTTCGGGCCGGAACGGATCAACCGAAAAAGCCAAACCCTCCCCATCGAAATCCGATGCCTTTCCAAAACCTGCTTCCGGTACACCGGCCGAACAGCGCCAACGCCGAAAAGACATCCAACGGGAACTTCGCCGCATAGAACGCAGTCTCGAGGAAATCCTTGCGGGAATCGAATCCCTCCCGGAAAAACGGCGGAAAATTCAGGAAGACATGGCCCGCCCTTCGGTCTATACCGACGGCTCGAAGGTAAGGGAGCTCACCAGCCGTCTCGAGGAACTCGATTCGGAAGAACAGCGCCTCAGCCTCGAGTGGGAAGAAGCTGAATCCCGGGCGGACTCGCTGAGAGCGGAACTCGAAGCCCTCGGCTGACCCCTGCAGCGGCTGCCTTGAGCCCTGCTTCCCCATGCCTGCTCGCCCCGGCAGGGTCCCGCACCGCCGGCGTGCAGATGCCCCTTGCCCAGCTTGCTTCTCGTCTGTAGATTAAAGTCATGAAAACGATTACCTCTTGGAACGTCAACGGAATCCGAGCTGCAGAGAAAAAGGGAATGTTCGACTGGCTCCATTCAGCCGGGCCCGACATCTTCTGTATTCAAGAAACAAAGGCCAACCCCGACCAGCTTGCAAAACGCTTTACCGAACCGGTGGGCTATCACGTCTGGTTCAGCTCGGCTGAAAAAAAGGGCTACAGCGGTGTAGCTCTCTACTCGAAAGAAAAACCCAAAAGCGTGGAACTTCTCGGACAAAAAGAGTTCGACAGTGAAGGCAGGACCTTGATCGCCGACTATAACGATTTCATCCTCATTAACTCCTACTTCCCCAACAGCCAGGACGGGGGAAAGCGGCTGGATTATAAACTGGCTTTCTGTCAATCCATGATGGAGTTGACACAACGCCTGCGGGACGAGGGCCGCAATATCGTACTCACCGGCGACTACAATATTGCCCATAAGCCGATCGATCTGGCCCGCCCCAAACAGAACGAAGGGAATCCCGGCTATCTTCCCGAAGAGCGGACTTGGATGGACAGCTTCACAGAGGCGGGTTTTGTGGATACCTTCCGCCTGTTCACCAAAGAGGGTGGGCACTACACCTGGTGGAGTTATCGGACCCGCGGCAGAGAGCGGAACGTCGGCTGGAGAATCGATTACTTTTGCGTGAATCCCGAGTTCCAATCGAGCGTTTCATCATCGACCATTCAAAGCGATGTGTACGGCTCGGACCACTGTCCATTGAGCCTCGAGATAAACGTATAGCAGCAGGAGAGTACTATGCACATCCGTTATAACGCCCCGATCACCCTCACCTTTGCCCTGTTTGCCACGCTGGTCCTGGCACTCGACCAACTCGCAGGCACAGGACTTGTAAACGGTATTTTTTCGCTCCCGGCCGGAGCAGACATGAACCAGACCGGCACCTTTCTACGGCTCCTCGCCTATCCCCTCGGTCATTTCGGCTGGCAGCACCTGCTGGGTAACTTCGCCTTTCTGCTGCTCCTCGGCCCCGCCCTGGAAGAGAAATACGGTTCCGGACCGCTTTTCATCATGATACTGATTACCACCATTATTACCGGCATTTTGAACATCCTGCTCCTGCCCAATGGGCTGGTCGGAGCGAGCGGCATCGTCTTTATGATGATCCTCCTCACCTCATTCGCCAATTTCCGCCGCGGTGAAATTCCCCTGACGTTTATCCTGGTTCTGCTCATCTATCTTACCAAAGAAATCATCGGTTCGATGGAAAGCAATCAGGTCAGCGAGCTCGCCCATATCGCAGGCGGCGCTCTCGGGAGCCTTTTGGGCTTTCTCTTTTCCGGCCGCCGCCGAAAGCACAGCTGACCCGGACGGAACCAAACCGATGGACAAGTTTTCGTCTGCCTGTATACTTAG
>JAIPGG010000072.1 GCA_021736255.1 Spirochaetales bacterium
TCATGCGCCGGATAACATTGAACTTACTCAAACAGGAAACTTCTTGTAAACGGAGCATCTCAGGTAAACGGTTGTTGGCCGGATGGGACACAGGGTATCTTGAAAAAGTTTTGTTTAATGTCTAACTGCGTTTGCCCTGTTGTAAGGGGGGACCTCCGTTGAAGTCGAAGGTAAAAAAAGGCAGGCAGCAGCCAGTTCGCCGAGTAATACGCGAACCAAATAAAATGCCAAGGGGAATCAACCGCGTGAATCAACACGACATCTCCCGCGGGGCCTGAAACGGCGTTCAGGGTAAAGGGAGAATAATAATTGATAACGCTGAACAGAACGGCCGGGGAGTAGAGGAGAAGAAAGAGCGGCAAAGGCATTTTTCTTTTCAAGGTAAGGGAGTAGACAAAATGAAAGTTCAGTGCGGGGAAAAAGAACAAGCCGATGCAGGATACCGGCAAAAGAAGATTCAGCGTTTCGAGGTTTTCAATGTTGTAGACAAAGTAGGCGGTAATGGTCCAATGAAATAATGCGATGAACGCAAAGCTGACGATCCTGTGCTCCCTTTCCTTTACCTTCATCCGTTGCAGCAGGATGAAAAGATAGAAATAGAAAGCTGCCGCGCCTATGTTGAGAATATTCAACAAGGCCATGCCCTATTGTAGGGCCGTAATCCTGAGAGAACAAGGAGAAAAAGAAAAAACTGTACCTTCGTACAATACGATTTTGTTCCCACTGTGCTACGGTTGATTCATAGAATGAGAGGAGCCTTGCCTTGCGGAGTGACGCTTCGGTCTCGCGGAGGTTTCTATGAAAAAGTTTCTTTTAATCCTAGTTTCGCTTGTGTTGCTGGGTGGATTCGCTCCTTCAATCTTTGCTCAGTCGGATCCGAGTATCGGGCTTTTCGCCACTCCGGAGGTCCGGTTCCCCATTGGCGACAAAGCGGCCAACTATAAAACAGGAATCGGTGGGAGAATCGTGGGCCTTTGGGGGCTGCCTTCTCTTTCCTGGCTCAGCCCGACGGTAGACACAAGTTTCGCCTTTATCCCGCTCGAACTCGGCGAAGAAAGCTTTTTTTCCTCCACGAATCTCTCTCTGGTTCGCGGTGGCCTTGGCGCGCAGGCAACATTCAAAGCGAACGAGCGGTTTTCCTTTTATTCACGTGCTCATGCATCCGGCTATTACGCAGCCCTTGGGGGGGACACCTCCGGCAGTGCGGGTGGTTTTGCCTACGGCGGCGGAGGGGGAATGGGTTTTCTCCTCTCACCGAGGATAGCGCTCGAACTGGCGGCCGGCTACACCTCCTACCTTGGGCTTTACGATGATGTATCTCTCTCCATCGGTACGACGATACGCCTTACCGGCCCGGGCAACGGTGCAATACCCCGGTCTGACTTCAGCGCGGGAGCCGGCACAGGTCCCCTCGACGGCTATATACGCTTTGCCTCGGTAGAGATCGACCGGGTCTTTCCCGTTCTTTACAAGTACTACGACGACCACCCGATGGGAAGGGCCACCGTGATAAACGAGGGATCCCGGCCTGTCGAGGATGTGGAGGTACGATTTAGTCTTAAACAGTTCATGGACTCTCCAAAGGTAAGCGCCCGTATCGATGAGCTCGACCCGGGGCAGGAAAAAGAGATAGATATCTACGCCCTCTTTACCGAACAGATTCTCTCGGTCACCGAGGGGGCGAAGGTGGCCGCGGAGATACGCGCCGATTACGAGGTGCCGAGCAGAGGCGGGCGCGGCGGCAGCGATGGCGAGGTAGTAACCCTCGACACCTACAACCGCAACTCCCTCAGGTGGGACGATGACCGGAAGATTGCCGCCTTTGTAACGGCCCGTGACGAGGAGGTACAGCGCTTTGCCCGCAACAACGCCTCCATCGTCGAAGACCGCGGGGTAAAGGCGATATCCCGTGAGCTGCAGCTTGCCATGGTATTTCTCGAGGCGATGAAGGCTCACCGCTGTACCTACGTGGTCGATCCCTCATCGGCCTATTTCGAGATGTCCCAGGACGGACAGGCAATCGACACGGTGCAGTTTCCCCGGCAGACCCTCCAGTACCGGGCGGGCGACTGCGACGACCTCTCTGCCACCTACGCGGCGCTTCTCGAGTCCTCCGGCGTGTCCACCGCTTTTGTTACCGTACCCGGCCACATCTACACCGCCTTTCGGCTCGAAATGAGCGAGGGGGAGGCAAAGCGCACCTTCTCCCGTTCGGACGACCTCATTGTGACCGAGGACGGCTCGGTCTGGGTGCCCGTCGAGACGACGATCCTCCGTAAAGGGTTTCTTGCAGCCTGGGCCGAGGGCGCCTCACAGTGGCGCAGGTATGAGCAGGAGGGCAAGGCCCAGCTTTTGCCGAACAGCGAGTCCTGGAAGACCTACGAGCCGGTGGCCTTCGGAGTATCGGACTTCGAGGTGGGAATCCCCCTTCGCGACAGGGTAGAGGAGGAGTTTACCGGTGAGTTCGACCGCTTCGTGAACCGCGAGATATCCGGGCGTGAGCAGGAACTGCTCGGCAGGCTGGAGCAACAGCCGGGCGACAGGCGCCTCCGCAACCGCCTCGGCGTCCTCTATGCCCGATACGGCAAATACGATAGGGCGGAGGCGCAGTTCCGCTCCGCGGTTCAGGGGCGGGATTATGTCCCCGGGCTCATCAACCTGGGGAACATCTCTTTCCTGAACAAAAATTACGCCGGAGCCCGCGATGCCTATTCGCGCGCTCTCGAGCTCGATTCAGATAATGAGACGGCGCTCCTGGGTATGGCCCGGGTCTCCTACGCCGCCGAGGACTACGGAGCTGCCGAGGAGGCCTACAGCGAGCTCGGCGCCCTGGATCCCGAACTGGCCGAGCGCTTCGCCTACCTGGCCGCCGGCAGCTCGGGGGGCGGCACGGGCCGGGCTTCAGAGTCGGCGCAGATCCACTCCACCATTGTGTGGGAGGAGGAAGAGGAATGAAAACTCTCAAACGATTCGGATTAATTATCCTTGCAATCATCGCAGCCGGCCTATTGCTGCAGTGCGGCGATCCGGAATCCCTGTTCAGCAGTGTGGAACAACGGGTGGAAGAGGCGCAGACTGGTGAGATGGCGCCGAAAGCTCCCTCGGATCTCGCCACCACCCCACAAAGCGCAAGCCAGATCGACCTCACCTGGAGCGACAACAGCGACAACGAGGAAGAGTTCCAGATCCAGCGCGATTCGGGCTCGGGTTTCCAGGGGATCGATACGGTCGGGGCGGACAGCACCGCCTACTCCGATCAAGGACTTTCGGCCGACACAAGTTATAGTTACCGGGTGCGGGCGGCAAACTCGGCGGGTGAGTCGGCATGGACGGAGGAGGTAAGCGCTACTACCAATCCGCCACCCACAACTACGCCTGAAGCACCTTCAGATCTTACGGCAAATACGCAGAACGCCGATCAGATCTACCTTTCATGGAGTGACAACAGTGATAACGAAGAGGCTTTTGAATTGATACGGAAGAAAGGCGCCGAAGGCTCATATATAACGGTTGACAACAATATTCCTGCGGAGACCCTGGAATATCAGGACACAGACCTCGACCCGGAGACCGTCTATTACTACCGGGTGCGGGCGAAGAACAGCGCCGGAGAGTCAAACTGGTCCAATGAGGCAAATGGTGAAACAACCAGTCCTGCGGAACCTTCCATCCTGACCGCGATGGCGCAGAACGAAGATCGAATTGATCTGTCATGGGTTGATGAGAGCTTTGATGAAGATAATTTCGAGATACAACGGAAGCAAGGTGAGGGCGGCACCTATACGACAATAGCCACTGAGCCGGCGGGAACGGAGAGTTACCATGACATAGGTCTCGACTCTGAAACAAGCTATTACTATCGACTAAGAGCTGTGGACTTAGGAGTTACGTCCAACTGGTCCAACGAGGGTAGTGCAACCACAGAGCAACTTGCCGCTCCTTCTGGTTTGCAGGCCACGGCATTAAGTAAAAGCCAAATCGAGCTTTCCTGGACGGACAACAGCGCCGGTGAAGAATACTTTGAGATCGAGCGGGAAGGGAGTATTATAAACTCCACTGTATCCGCGAATACGGAAAACTATTATGACGACGGCCTTAGTTCAAATACAAATTATACATATAGAGTCCGAACAACGGACCCCGGAGGCGCATCGACATGGAGTTCCACTGCGAGCTCGACTACAGATTATGCTGTTGGTGACACAGGCCCGGCAGGGGGAGTAATCTTCTTCGATGATGAAGAAAGTGATTTTAATCATATTTCCGGGGGCCGGTATTTGGAAGCGGCGCCAGCCTCGACAGAATGGACCGCTACGTGGGGGTCTCACGGAACCTATATAGACGCTTACAGATTCGGGTTAGGTGATGGAGCCGAAAACACGGCGGATATCGTGGAGGCACAGGGGACAGGCTCAACAACTGCCGGACAGTTATGTGATGGCTTAAGCTACGGCGGATACGACGACTGGTATCTGCCCTCCTCTGATGAGCTCAACAAGATGTACGATAATAAAGGAATTATTGGAGGTTTTTCATCCGATTACTACTGGAGTTCTTCGGAGAGTGATACTGAATACTCGTGGATGCAGGACTTCGAACTCGGCAACAGGAGCGGCTACGGCACCAAAACCTTCAGCACTAAAGTACGAGCAGTCCGGGCTTTTTAGCAATCAAGCTATTTAACGATTAACCCTGTTAGACCCTACTCAGCGGGTTAAGCCCATTGAGTAGGGTCTATGGGGTTCAGGTGGGCAGTTTTCTTGCCCCCTTAGTTAACACTTACGGTCATAATGCCGTTTCCAGCATGGCGATGAAAGTGAGTGACAGCCAAATCGATCTTTCCTGGATGGACAAAATTAGCTTCGAGATCGAGCGTGACAGCACCGTGATCGATACTTTAGCCGAAAACGGCATTGAATTCGACGATTGGTTTCTACCGTCGAAGAACGAGTTGAATGATATATATAATAAATTGAAGAAGAATAATGTTGGAGATTTTGATACAGCCATATATTGGAGTTCTGCAGAGTACGATAGCATATATGCCTGGCCATTTCTTATTGGCGATGGTCTACCGGCAAGCGAAGACTGAAAAAATGCCGACTTTACCGTTAGAGCCGCACGCGATTTCTAACAATTCAGCTATGTAAATATTTGTGCGGGAGCAGGGGGCTTTTGCCCCCTGCTGACCTGCCAGAATGAAGATGATGAAACGTTACGGGTTTGTGTCGGACTGTTCGATCTAAGGAGCGAATAAAACGAAAGGCAAAATCTCGTATCTTGAGCAGTTTCTCGAAGTCTTCGATGTACTTAAACCGAAGGTGCCTTCACGGCCGAAAATTTAAATGGATAGTTGATCTTCACCGAACAATGTCAGGCGAACTTGGAGAATTATCTATACAATCCGACCGCACAAAATAGGATCCCATCGCATTACGGATCAGTTCCTAAAAGGAGCATATCACGAAAACCAAAATCGCCTTCATTGCTCAAGTAGTCGTGGTTCTGTCGTTCGGGATCGCTTTTGGCGCCGCCCCTGGTGATTTGATGAGTGTCTATCACAACGATCCCTTCATTCCGCAGTACATCTACCTGCCCCGCCTATACGGGTCGATGTCCTTCGGAATCGGTATGTTAGCGCTCTTCGGTATCTGGTTCAAGGATCTGCAGGCAAGGTGCGGCCTCGCCGCAGGCCTCGGCCTGTTCACCCTCCTCTATTCCGCTTCATTGCTCACCGAGGAAGCTTAACAGGTATCTCAATAGACCCTTCCGGCTATTGATTTGTAAATACAGAATCAGGATCGGCGGTAAACTATCGTGTTTATCGCTGGGCGGGGAATAGTGACACTACAAATCCCGCTTCAACTCTTTACGAACCGCGTCTATCTGCTCGAGTATGGTCCGGGCTTTTTTCAGTGAATCCTCGGCATCGGCGTTGTCGATGGTGTCGAAATCACCGTAGTCCACGTCGGTTCGTCTTGACAGGAGGATTTTCATGGCTTTTATGGTCTCTACCGGGAGGAGCCCGGTTTTGATGAACCTGAGGCTCAGTGAGGTGACCGCTCCGCTGTGGGATTCCGGCGTCATTCCCTCGAGAACCAAAAGTGACCGCACGGCATTCAGCACTGCATAGTACGATCGGTTTATCGAAGTCTTCAGGCGAGATTCGCTCAAATTCGCCTCTGCATCATGCAGGAACTCTTTGGCCTTTTCAAAGCGGATGTCGCTGAGGGATTTCTTGTCTTCGGCCTCCAGACTCATACAGTGATCCCCTCGTTCATTATATTCCGGTAGAACGGGCTGTGGTGGTTCTTCTCCAGCTCGAAACTCTCGGCACTTTTTATAAGCGGGTCGAAATAGATTCCCGATTGCAATTCTTCCTCCACGAAGATGCCCATGATTCCCTCTTCTATCTCGATCGAGCGATTTTTCACGACCACGAGAATGTCGAAATCAGAACCTTCGCGGTGATCTCCCCGGACCCTGGAACCGAAGGCGATAACAGACTCAATGTGCTCGGGGTAGGTTTGTTTGAGGCGTGTGCTGATGCGTTTCAGTACGGATTCAGCGTGTGAAAACATGAATTCCCCTCTACGGAAAGAATAGTACGTCCGCAGAGGACGGTCAACGGTACAATACCGTGAATACTCCATTACGAATCAATCACATAAACTCGAACCGTGTGGCCAGTGCGCTAAAAAACTCACTGCTCCACGCGTCGAGTTTCCATCCAATGCCCCGATTGGCGCATCCTCTACTGAATGGTATCGGCTTGAGCACCTGGCGGGCTTCCGTAGAAAAGCCTTCGGGGGGGGGGTCGGTATCGATCTCCAGCCTCACCTTGAGCAGTTGATTCTAGGGAACGGATCCTGCAATAGAAGTCCCGTGGACGTGTGTAATCCTTCAATGTGCCCATCAGGGTGAGGTAATCGAACACAGGTTGGATGGGGAGTGAAAACGCGGTTTTTCCTTGCACTCTATTTCATGTGGACCTGTTTGGAGCCGCTTCTTCAGCAACTATCACGACGTTTTATTCGTCGGGTGTATAGTCGATTTGTAGTGAATGGACTGCCGTATAAAGATTATCAAGTTTGTTGGTGATCACATCCCAGACGATCTGAGTATCAATGCCAAAATATTCATGGCTCAGAATATCCCGAAGACCGGTTATTCTTTTCCATGGTATTTCTGGATGTCTTATTCGGGTTTCTTCGGGAATTTTCTTTACGGCTTCACCTATAACCTCAAGGTTTCTAATGCACGCGTGTTGAGTGCGGGTATCATGGACAAATGTTGAAGAATCCATTCCAGAGGTAAACTCTCTGATGTAGGCAATTGCCTTTAAGATGTCATCAAAGTAGAGGTTTAGATTACGCGACATCCCGAGCCTCGCTCAGTATTCGATTGCGAATGGTTTCTTTAAGGGAATCTTCGAGAACAAGGTCAATACGTACTTCCGGGAAAATTTCTTGAAGGAAAAATTTGAGCTCCATGAAATTGTCGAACGTTTTTTTGTTTTTTTTAAAACGAACAAGCATATCCAAATCGCTACTATCGCTTGCTGAATTCCTCGCTACGGAGCCGAATACGGCCAGACGTTTTACTCCCATGTTGTTCAGTGTGTTTATGTGTGGTTGCAAACGTTGTGAAACGGAAACGTGATCCATAGTTAAATTATAGGTGTTTTATGGGCCTTTTTCAATTCTGCGCTCTCTCTTTCGGTAGGCGTTCATGAATAAACTCGAAATGAGTATGGTCGGGATACTGAATGTGAGAGTGAAACGATAAGAGTCACGGACCAGGCAGACTAAAGGTCGAGGATAATAAAGAGAACATATATCACATAAATTCGAACCGCGTGGCCAGTGCGCTAAAAAACTCTCTGCTCCACGCGTCGAGTTCCTGCGGATCCCGGAGAAAGGGTCGGACGTCCTCGGCGGCCATGGAGAAATCGACGCTGCCCGTCCGCTCCCGGTACAGATTGAGAAAATCATCCTCGCTCAGAGCGTGAGTTTCCGACCAATGCCCCGATTGGCGCATCCTTTGCTCCAGGTGGAAAAGGTGCAGCGGAACAGTATTTTTGAGAAACCACAGCATGTCGTACCAATCCCGTCCCTTTACCCTCGATTTCCACTGCCTGCAGAAGACACAGTGCATTTTCCCCGCGAAGAGGTCGGGCAAAGAGAAGATTCGTACACTGAACGGTATCGGTTCGAGCACCGGGCGGGCTTCCGTAGAAAAGCCTTCGGGGGGATCGGTATCAATCTCCAGCCTCACCTTGAGCAGTTGATTTGAGGGAACGGAGCCTGCAATAGAAGCGGAGGGGGTAACCTCCACCAGGTGGCTGCGCGCAGGTGCCTTGATAAAGGCGGATTCAATAGCTCCGGACTGCTTCTTGTTCGCTAGTACCTCCGTCTCGAAACCGAAGCCCGAGAGTTCCGTCTCGAGTCCCGACAGGTAGGAGCGGAGGGAGAAATCGTCCTCCTTTTGCAGAAGTGAAAAGTCGAGGTCTTCGGAGAACCTCGGTAGTCCGTGAACAACTCTCAGAGCCGTCCTGCCGTAGAAGGCCGCGTGTTCGAAAAACCCGGCCCTCCAGAGGCCGAGGAGTGCGATGTGTTGAATGACCTCCCGCAGTGCACGGTCGTTTTCACGCAGCGTCTGCGGATTACTCCTCTCGAGAAAATCGTGTATGACCTGTCTCATCCTGAAAAACTCTCCAGTGCTCTGCGACACATGGCAATCTTCAAGGTATCCGCCGCCTCGGTGATTTCATCGAGCAGTGAAAAATCGAGATCCGGAAGAGACGACTCGTCAATTCGGAGGTCCTCCATCAGGAAGATACGAACGTCTCGCATACTCCGGAGTCCGGTGGTGAAGTAGAGCGTGTCAATCAGTGCCTTTTCCGGGGAGGCGATGAGATAGAAGTATCCCGCGTTCGCAGCTTTCAGCTCGACGCCGTGGAGGTAGTAAGACAATGGAACCGAACGATACAGAAAGTCTCCGATAGGTGTTCGATACCGTTTTGTCTTTTTGAATGTGAGGGAGCTCACCTGGAAAACCTCTTCAGGAATCAACCCGTAAAAAGAAAGGGCGTACTGTAGAGAAATATACGAGGGGCCGTAGATTAAATTTGCCAGGATTTCCCGTACGTGTACGGCGTTCGGGTCTCTGCTGTTTCGTATGTATAAGCCAAGCCCTTTTTGACACGTATGATTATATTATCCCGCAGGAGCTTTGTTACCTTGTCCCGTGGACGTTTGTAATCCTTCAAGACGTCAATCAGGGTGAGGTAATCGAATACAGGTTGGGTTGGGAGTGAAAACGTTGTTTTATTTACAGTATGTCGTTGCATCGTCGACATACTGTAAATATATCTCCGTATCCTCTTGTGAGTCAACTCTCTCTATCGTAATACTCGTCCCTCCTCCAGGCTTCGGTTTTTCCGGTGGAAACGGTGATCAGATCGAGGCCTTCCTCCCGGGAGGCATCGGGCATTTTCCGAACCGCCTCTTCGAGTATGGCCTTCAGCTCCCCCTGCATCGAACGGTGGTGGAGTTCTGCACGTCTTTTCAATCGCTGCAGCACCTGTGGATCGATGTTTCGTATGTGTATCGATTTCATACCGCTAGTATAATGCTCTCCGCAAACACAGGCGTCCAGAAAGATCCGCATCACTCACCGGGACTCGCCGCTGTACCACTCGGCAAGTTCTTGCTCCGCCGCGGCAAATTCGCCCAGGCGATCCCGCGAGTAGACCTCTACCGGAAGGGCCACCGCAGGCCGAAGGAGGATCCCCTCCTCGGTGGATTCGGCAATAAGCAGCGATTCGGCATCAATGCCCATTTCCTTCCGCAATTTGGCCGGGAGCGTGATAGTTCCTCTTTCCGTTACCGTAAGGGTTATCTTCATTATTTTTATGTACACGGTTTCCGCTATTTCTGCAAATTTTATTGCAGAAATACTGTAAAACCAATATTCAGTAAATACAGAACTAGACCGCTGTTGTTACCAGGCTCGCAATATTAGGGAGCGTATGTCCCGCCACCACATCCTCGGCGGCACTGAAACAATCGACGCTGCCGGCCCGCTTAAGAATCGCTCATCAAACGATCCCGAGAACATGCATCGTCAACAGCAGCTCCCGCAGCACCTTGCCCGCGAAGACCGTCGAGTTCCCGGAGGCATCGAGTTCGGGGGCGAGCTCGACGATGTCCGCCCCCACCATCTGCACCTGCCGCTTTCGAAGCCCCCGCCGAACCGAAATAAAATCATCGAAACCCGCGCCGCCGGCCTCCGGCGTACCGGTACCGGGAACGAAGGCCGGATCGAAGAAATCCACATCGACAGTCAGGTACACCCTCTCCCCCGTCTCTACCGAATCAACGAACTCCTCCAAACTCCCGGCAGGAATAATCCGCGGATCATTGATCCTCATCTCATACTCCTGCCGATTGCCGCTCCTGATCCCGTATTGCACCAGTTTCTCCAGCCCCGCCTCGAGACACAGGTTCATAACCGTCCCGTGGGCAACGCGCGAACCCACATGGTTGACGACAGCCAGGTCAGCATGAGCATCGAGATGCAGAAGGGTGAACTCCCCGTAAACCTGCCGGGCGGCAAGCAACAGAGGATAGGTAATCAAATGCTCCCCGCCGATAGCCAGAAGCCTCCTGGCCTCGGCCTGCAAACGCCTTGGGTCTAAACCCCCAGCCTGCTCACGCTCAGCCTGCAAACGCCTGGAATCCAAACCTGCGGCCTGCAAACGCCTGGAATCCAAACCTGCGGTAATCAGCTCCGCCGCCGCCTGCCGGTAGGAATCGATCACCGGCAGAGGATCACCGTATACCGGATCCATGTCGCCGGCATCGTAAAAGGTCGCATCCTCCAAATCTTCCCCGAAATAGAACGAAAAATCCTCCAGCCCATCGCCCGGATACACCCGCCGCTCCCGCGGCCCGAATCTTGCTCCCGCACGAAAACTCGCCGTGCAGTCGTACGGAAAACCCGCAAGGACAATGCCCGCCTCCTCGATCCTCTGCGTTCCACTCGAAAAAAACGACGGGTGTTCAGGTCGTTTCAGGCTCATGGCTTCCTCCTCCTTTTCTTTCATTCTAGGCCACAGCAGGCAGCCCTGCAACGCGGGAAACTGGACTTTCCCCTATTTCGTAGACACTCAATAAGCACAGTTTTTTAAGGAATCCAGGGGGCGCCTGAGTACTGAGCACCACCTTCCTCGAGAAAACGCCGTCACGGGCTTTCTCGAAAGACCCCTTTCCCAATAAAACATTTCGATGTATTCGAATATCTCTTTCTGCGCCGCCTTGCGGTCAGGATACACAGTATTTCCAATCAACTCGTTTTTTAGTGTCTTAAAAAACGATTCGGCACACGCATTATCCCAGCAGTTGCCCTTCCGGGTTGCCCCGACGCATACACGCCATCCGGAATGCCTGCAGCAGCTCATCGGTGCCGAGGCTTCTCGACATAATTCTCCGCAGGAGCATGTTTGTGTGAAGAGAGGGTGGTAATGTGGAACTTCTTTTTTCTGCGGGCACTTAACCCGTTCTCACGCAGTAACCCGGCAACCCTATTATGTCCTGCCCGGCAGCCTCTCCTGCGCAGCTCTTCCATTGATTCTCTTTCCTCCTATTCGGGGAAGGTTCAGGCAGTGGAACGTGGAACCGAAGATACAGAAAGTCTCCGACAGGTGTTCTATACCGTTTCGTCTTCTTGAACGTGAGGGAAGTCAGCTGTATCACCTCTTCGGGGATCATCCCGTAAAAGGAAAGGCCGCACTGAAAAGCGAGGCTCATAAAATGAACACTTTGACCGGAGCCCGGGGTTTGAGCTCGAGTATTATTTTTTTGACAGCCAGGGGCGCGCTACCGCAGAGCTTTCGCTACCGGGCGGGAGGAGTATTCCTTGTCGAACAGGTAACATCCGGAAACGTGCCCCTTCCGCGGCGCCGTCGTACACCTGCTGCAGGTCCGGCAGATCCGTTTCCGGTCGAGGGGGGCACCGGAGAGGATGTCGGCGGGCATATCTGGATAGGAGAACATCATCCTCCCGAGACCGATAAAATCGGCCATTCCTTCCCGGACCACTCCCGCGGCCACATGCGGCAGCCACTGCTGCAGGTAGCTGTACGCGGAGCCGACAACCGCCAATTCCGGCACTTCCTTTTTCAGTTCCGCCGCGGTCTCGATTTGACGCGCGACCCCGACAAGAGGGTCCTCCGGCGGGCCGTACCCGTCGCACGGCGGGAATAGAGCGGGGCGTTGGATATGAGGATTGTAGTAGGGACTGCCGGCGCTGGTGCAGATCAGTTCGACTCCCGCGTCCCGGAGGCTGCGGCAGAATGCGATGACTTCGGAAAGGTCGATCTGGAACGGGTCGTCAGGGTCTGCACCGAAGATATACGGATACCCCTCCCGCGGGGCAGCAGCTCGAAACGGCGGATAGTCGAAAACGCTTAGGCGGACCCCGATTCGCAGACCCGGAGCGTCCCGGCGGATACCCGCGATAATGTTGCGGGCGAACCGAGTACGATTTTCGAAACTCCCGCCGTACCGGCCGGGCCGTGTCCGGGCGCTCAGCAGCTCATGCAGGAGATAGCCGTGGCACATTTTAACGTCGACAAAATCGAAACCAATTTTCCAGACACGGACTGCGGCTTGGATAAAATCTTCTGCGATGCCCTCGAGTTCCCTGTCCGTCAATACGGGGTGATCCAATACGGGGTGATCCAAT
>JAIPGG010000073.1 GCA_021736255.1 Spirochaetales bacterium
CGTTTCTGCATATACAAATCGACGATACGCCTTCCAGCGACTGGCAAACGAACCGGGAAGGCCGTTTATTGCCTTGATAGGACCGCGGGGAGTGGGGAAAACAGTCCTTCTGCGGCAAGTACGGGCACTTTATTCGGATGCAATTTACATCTCTGCAGACACCCTGGATGGCGACACCTCGATCAAAGAGGTAATTTTCTACCTTTATGAGTCCATGGGGATCAATCGCTTTTTTATTGACGAGATCCATTTCATCCCGGAATACGCAGGCGCGTTAAAAGAACTGTATGATTTTCATGCGGTCAACATATGGTTCACCAGTTCGGTAGCCCTGTCCCTATATACATCTGGGTGGGACCTATCGAGAAGAGTTCGGATTCTACGCCTAGAGCCATTCTCCCTGCGGGAGTACCTTGCTTTCCGTTACGATATTGATCTCGAGGCGCTTCCTCTAAAAACGGTTTTCGAAGACACTATACCTGCTTCTTATTTGAGGCTATTCTCCTATTTTAAAGAGTATGTAAAAGGAGGTTTATACCCGTTTCTTTTAGAAGCCGGAAGTGATTTCGAACAGTTCACTTCAATAAAAGAAAAAATCATCCATGACGATATTCCGAACTTCGACCGAAGCATGAACATTGAAGATGTGTCGAACATTGAAAAAGTTTTCTCATTTATCGGCAAATCCCCCATAGACGGAATGAACTACAGTTCCGTGGCAAATAATACCGGCATCACCAAGTACAAGGCTGAAAAATATCTCGGCCTTTTAGAGCAAAGCTTTCTTCTGTCCATCGCGTTTCCGAAAGGTACAAATGTTCTGAAGGAACCGAAAATTTTTATGGAACTCCCCTATCGATTGTTGTTCCGTGCCTATGATGAATGTGTGGAAGAGCTGCGGGAAGATTTTTTTGCACTCGCTATGAAGCAGCACAAAACAAACTTTTCCTATCTCAAAACGAATCGAGGGCAGAAGACCCCCGATTTTCTGCTCGACGGAAAGGGCATCGACGGCAGCAACCGATCGTTCGTTCTTGAAGTGGGAGGAAAGGGGAAAGGACGCAGCCGGTTCAAAGGCGTATCATACGAGAGAAAAATCGTTGTCTTCCACCAACGGGGAAAAATGCCCGTATCAACAACAACGCCGGGATATTCACCGGGGGAGAGGGTTCCCCTGCACACGCTCGGATTTCCCGATTCCTCTCAATATATACTATGAAGCTCTGTTATAGCGGCTAATCCTGCTGAACACATGCTCTTTCTGCTGCCTTAAGAGCTCGAGTTCATAGCGGCTTTGCATGTTCATCCAGAACTCAGGAGAAGTACCGAAAAACTGCGCAAAGCGCATGGCGGTGTCGGCGGTGATCTTTCTTTTCCCCTTAATTATCTCGCTGATTCTCGTAGGATCAACGTATATGCTCTTCGCCAAGGCGTAGGCGGAAATCTCCATCGGATCGAGAAATTCCTCTTTAAGAACCTCGCCCGGAGTTGACAGTTCAATAAAATTTTCGCTCATATTCTTCTCCTTCTAATGGTAATCGGTAATCTCAACATCCAAGGCATTCCCATCTTCCCATCGAAAGCATATTCGCCATTGGCTGTTGATACGGATACTATACCGGCCCGCACGATCACCTTTCAGCAGTTCCAACTTATTTCCAGGTGGAACTCTCAAATCATTTAGATCTACAGCATCCTGCAGAAAACCGAGCTTTCGTCGTGCAATCTTAAAGAGTTCAGGCGGAAACCCTTTTATTCGTCTTCTTTTCCATATACTTTTCGTGCGATCATCTTTGAAATTTTTTATCATAGTATGATATTAGTGCACCACACTAATAGTGTCAAGCACTAAAACCTTCTATTCACGCCATATCAATAAGTGACTGAAGACTGTAATTCACACTCGTCGAATGCCAATCCGGTTCCGAAGTGAAAGGTTGTTTAATATAAAACGGGCCCTTCCACTCAGTAGCTGAGTGTACCCGTACCACTGCCAATATGAAATGATCGGGGTTGTTGAGGGCTTTTAGAATCTCGTTCTTGGTCACCGTAATAGTAGTCTGGGCGGCAGAACGACCTTTCACCTCTATCAGATGTAGTTCTCCCGTGTTCCTATCTCTTGATTCGATATCCCATCCTCTATTTTGGCGTGCTACATCGACCGGTTCATTTCCAAGAGCTCGCTCTTTTTCCATCACCGCTTCCATGGCGATCCGTTCGATCGTCTCCTTATCCACACCCCCGAACTCAGGCTCCGATTCAGCCGCCTCTTCCGGCTCTTCCCCGGAAGATTCTTCTATAACTTTCGCAGGAATGATGAGCGCTGCTCCACGAATTACAGGGGTCTGTGGACTCAATACCCGCTCCCGCTCCAGCTCCTCTTCTCTCTTCTTCAGTCGCTCCTGAAGGTCCTCTACCCGCCGCCGCAGCTGTTGGGAGTTTATCTTTGCATTTCGCTTCCCCGCCTGCTCTTCCAAACGGAGCTCTTCCGCCCGATGATCCCAGTGAGAGATTTCTTTTATGAGTCGGTTTCTTACCTGCTCTTTCGTTTTCTCTACTCTTCGGTTTCTCTGTGGCTGAACCTCATCGACATGCTGCGGTACCAACTCGCTTATCGCATACTCCATCGCCTTCTCTTCAATCGCAGAGTTGATCCACGCCTCATCAAGAATGGGTTTGATCTTATCCATCTCTTCATCAGTAGCAGGGCGGTAGTCATGATAGGGGGCATACCCCGATTGCATGATCTGGTACTCGCTGTTTATCTCTACAAACTGCATTCTCCTGCTGGCAACAAGAGGATTATTATAACGATCGTTACGCATATCATTTATCGCGTGTTCCAGACATAGGAGAACGCGGGTCTCATCACCATCGGCTTCATCAATTAACACGGCACCTTGTTTCAAAAGAGATCGATGTTTTTCTAGAATTAAATCGACGGTTGATCCAAGTAGAGGGTGACCGGGAGTAATCAACTCCGCCTCCGACATACTATCGGATTGCACGGCATCCTTGTGAAAGGTAATCCGTTCATACTTTGTAAGGATGGGTGCTTGCCGTCCGATGATCCTGTCACGATCACGGATTACCGCAGGAACATGTTTTATCTCAAACCGCTTCTTCTCCCGTGCTCGAGCAGTTCCACCCAATAGCTTGAAGGCTTCGAGAAAGAATGACTGGAGAAAGTGGGGCTGTAGCTTTCTCGCCTTCGCTATCTCCATCATATCCCTGATGTGCTGCACCGTGCTGCCTGAGAGAGTATCTTGCACCAGTGCCTTCTCTTCGAGCATCTGCTGCAAGCGTTTATGGTCAAACAGTTCATCTACCCGTTTTAGTATCTCCTGCCGCTTCTCCGGTACCTATCCGTAGAGTACAGCCTGGATCAACAGGTCTTTGAGGGATGTACCGTAGAATATATCGCCCAAGACATCAAAGACTCTCCCTTGAAGGGCTTTGTTTTCTACCTCCAACTTGGTAAGGAGCCGCTCAAATACATCCCCTTCCCGAGTCTCAGATGCTACAAGGTTCCAGAGATAACAGGGATTGGTCTGACCGATGCGGTGAATACGACCGAACCGCTGTTCTAACCGGTTCGGGTTCCATGGAAGATCGTAGTTGACCATGCGGTGAAGGCGCTGCTGCGGGGGATGAAGATCGAACCGCCGCATTCTCTCGGCAAGGCAAAACCTGTGGACTTTTCTGCGGTAGAGGAGAGCTCGCGCAAACCGGTGGTCGTACTCGACGACGCGCAGGATATTTCCGAGCAGGCGCTCATCTCGATTAAGGCACTGACAAACTTCGACTCCGACTCACAAAACCGCATCACCTTCATCCTCACCGGCCAGCCGGAGTTGCGCACCCTCCTGAGCTATTCGCATTTCGATTCCCTTCGTGCTCGTATTCGCCTGTCCCACCACCTCTCACCGATGAGCCTTGAGGAAACCGCCTCCTACATAGATCACGGTCTCGAGGTTGCCCATCGAAAAGAGAAGCTTTTCTCCGATGCGGCGAAAATGGAAATATTCAAGCGATCAAACGGGATCGCCAGACAGGTGAATCGGATCTGCTATAACGCTATCGTGGGCGGGGCTATACAGGAAAAGACCATCATCGACTCCTCCGACCTTCCAGTCGACGAGTTGTAGGCTTTTCTCTTTTTCCTGTTGGCTCGACCGCCGGAAGTTCCGCAGGTTTACCTGCGGAACTTTCCCCTCATCACAAGGGGAAATGCATTCTGTCAAGTTGGGGAAATTGCCTCAGACAAGTCGCGGAAACTTCTCCTGGCGGGGAACAAGAGGGTTCCCCTGCACACGCTCGGATTTCCCGATTCTTGATTGGCCCCGCGTATATAAATACAGATCGCCTGAACTCGCCCTCTCTTTAGGCGTTCGGGGCTGAATCCGGGGACACCGCTTTGAGACGCTTCATAAAGGTACGGTTTTTCATATACCACATTCCTACACCCAACCGAGAGGCCAACCAGCGCAGCAGTGCAGCAGTGTAGGCGTTAAAATGAGGCTTGGGCTCTATAAATGTTATTTTCTTAATTCTTCCCTTCGTGATTATTTTACTATATTAACCCCTTCTCCTCCAAATAATCTATTATTCTGAGTGATTCAGCAATTCCGGTAGTACCGCGCATAGCTACGACAACAGATATTGTTTCCATTATCTCTTCTTTCGTGGCTCCAGCATCCATTGCTTTTGTTACCTGGGCTAAAATGCAAATTCTACAACCGGTTCCCAAAGCAACAGCGAGAGCGAGAAGGTATTTCACCTTCTCGCTCAATGCTCCTATAGCGTCATTCTTTGCAATAGCGGGGATGATCCGGAACGGGAAAATCGGTATCTGAACGTACTGCTGGAAAAGAGAGTAGACGGTATTATCCTCTCCCCTACCGGGCAAAACATTGACACCATTGAACGTATTATTGCCACCGGCATTCCTTTGTGTTTTATCGATAGAATTATCGACGACATCCCCTGTGATTATGTTGTAGTGGATAATGCAGAAGCTACAAAAAATGCTGTAATAGAATTATTTGAGCGGGGTTATGAGAAAATTGCTTTTCTTGCCCCGCCGCAATCGATCATGACAGGAAAAGAACGCTTATCCGGCTTTAGACAAGCATTTCTTGAAACAGGTAGAGAAATTAATGAAAACATGATCACTTATAGTGAAATCACCCTCGAAGGAGGAAGAAAGGCTGCTACTGAAATATTACAAACCGAAAAACCGGATGTATTTTTTGCTTCTAACGAATTAATAGCAACAGGAGCATTTGAAGCTATCCAAGAAAATGGACTGAAGGTTCCGGACGATATCGGATTTCTGATGTGGGATGACCCCGAATGGACCCGTATAGCTCGTCCAAAAGTCTCGGTTGTTTCTCAACCGCTTTGGGCCCTCGGAGAAACCGCTGCAGATCTGCTTTTTAAAAGATTAAATAATTTGAAAGGGGAAGAGCGAACAGAACCGGTCCAAATGATACTAAAGACTACGTTTACCGACAGGGGATCGTTGAAAAAAACGAATTTTCCATAAAACGCATTTCTATACCTTTTTTTCTTCAGGACGGTATGTCAACTATTAGAGGGACACGGTTTTCGTGCCCCTCGTATGTAACGTCATCGATATTTCTTTTCCCGAAAATTGCCGGTTTACATATTCTGATACACGATCTTCCCATTCCAGATCGTATACTGCACACCGGTCGTACTCAACTCCGTAGCAGGAATGCTGAAAATGTCGCGGTCGAGGACGATGAAATCGGCGAGCATTCCCGGTTCGATGGTTCCCTTGATGTTTTCATCAAAGCTCAGGTAAGCGCTGCCGGTAGTGTACAGCCGGATTGCCTCTTCGAGACTGATCTTTTGTCCGCCTCCGAGAACATCTCCTTCAGGGCTTTTCCGGGTAACAAGTGATTGGAAAGAAACAAACGGATTCGCAAGAACTACCGGAAAATCAGTCGATGCGCCGATCGGTATGTTGTTATCCAAAAAGGTCCGATGTGCAAACATCATGTCTATCCAGTCGCCATATACACCGAGTTTGTCGTACTGGGTATAGATGTAATTGGCAAAGGGTGCTGCACAGATATTCATTTTCTTCATTCGGGCCAGGATATCATCGGTAACAAAGGTGCAGTGTTCTATCCGGTGACGATGGTTTTTGCGTGGATTTTCTGCCAGGGCTTTTTCATAGGCATCCAGGACCATATTGATTGCAGCATCCCCGTTGGAATGAACGCTTATCTGAAAGCCGGCATCGTGGTACATTTTTATGACACGCTTCATCTCTTCAGGTTCTTTTACTTTTATTCCATAGTAATCCGGGTCTTCTCCATACGGGTGGGACATCCATGCCGTTCTTCCGGCACACGCACCGTCGGAAAATGTTTTAATCGATCCGATCTTGTATTTGTCATTCCCGAAGCCAGTCCGAGCTCCCATTGCCTGAACTTTTTCAAAATGTGATTCGTGAATCATCATGTTGATTCGTACGGTAAGCTTATCTCGAACTTCGTTGAATTGGCATGATTTGACAGTGTCTATATTACTAGAGGCGTCACCGATGCTGGTAATCCCCATTTTATTGAATTCCATGCAAATCTTTCTGAGACCTTCGGCTTTTTGTTCTTCGGTATAATCAGGTATTACTGCATTACCTGAGGAGAACCCCGGCACCCACATGAAGAAAGCTTCCTCGAAACAAAGTCCGGTAAGCTCTCCTTTGCCATCCCGTTCGAAAGAACCGCCGGATGGGTCTTTCGTGTTCTTGTCGATTCCTGCAACTTCAAATGCCTTGGAATTAACCACACCGAAATGATAGGTAAAGGATTTTATCAACACCGGATGCTTGTCGGTCGCCTTGTCCAGTTCATTTCGTAAAATGTGACGTTTTTCTTTCAGTTTTGTTTCATCATATCCGTGTCCTACAATCCATTCTCCCGGCGCTATATTCGCTGATTCTTTTTTTATGACATGAATTAGATCATCTATCGTTTTACATCGTTCGGGTGAGCAGTCTACTTGGAGCGTATGCTCTGAAGCAACCGACGCCATGTGGCAATGGCTGTCGTTCAATCCGGGTAAAACGGAATTTCCACGTGCATTTATTACTTCCGTATGATTGCCAATATATGCTTTAATATCTTCGTCGCTTCCAACATCAACAAACCGGTTTCCCCAAACCGCAAGCGAGGTGGGGTTTGCTTGACCGGAGGCAGATGTGAATATCTTTCCATTGTATAAAACGATATCAGCTTTCATTCTCTTTCCTCTGTGATAATATTTTGAAAATCAATATAGGGTGGGATGCATGGCATTTCCATACCGTGCATCCCACTATCGAAATTATTCAGGATGGATTTTTATTTCGCGACGGGTTCAACTTCTTCATCCTTAAATTCATCGAGGTTGAAAAACGGATCTACATTTTCAGCAGGTGGTGCATTGGTAAATTTACTTACTACGATGAGCAGAATGAAATTGACAGCGAGTCCCCAAACACCGGCATGGATACTCAACGGATTCGGCCATACCTGTGTAAACAGTATCGCTACAATTAAGCCGGCAGTTAACCCGGTTGCTGTTCCCGCCTTCGTACTGTTTTTCATATAAAAGGTGCTGAATATTGTGGGGAACAACTGGACAAGAAGCCCATAGGTCATAAGAAGCATACCCACCAGTGTCGACGGCTGGGTAACACCGACAACAATAATGATCAGGGCAAAGGGAATGACCATCAAACGGGAGAATGTTGAACTCTCAGCATCCTTGAGCTTTTTCTTGCGAAACGGCTGTACCATGTCCTGAACGAACTGCAGACTTGCATTCAGAATCAATATCTCCGCTGAAGACATAGCAGCCGCAAGAGTTGCAGCAAACATCAAACCGGTTATCCCGAGGGGCAGACTTTCTGCAGCAGCTTCCATTGCGATGCTGTCGGCAGGGGTGACCCCGGGGATTTTCAAGATTGCTGCAAAACCAACGAGGATCATGGGAAGGAGCACGAACCAGTACAAGGGGAGCAGGCTGATCGTTCGTCTGACTACCTTAAGCGATTTCGAGCCCATCCACATTACCCAGAAGGTAGGCCAACACACAATTCCAAGCGCACTGGCGATGACGCCGGTCGTCCAGGTCCGGTAATCCCACCCACCTCCTTCAATCGTTAGAAATTCCGGTGCATCACTTTGAAGAGCGGAGAACAGTTCCGTTGTTCCTCCAGGCCAAAAATGCCGAATAATCATGATTCCGCCGATTACCGACACAAAAAGCATAAGTACGCCCTGAAACGAGTTCGTCCAGCCGATCGCGCGGAGCCCGCTAACGGTTATGTAGATAACCATGACGCCGAAAACAAGGACAACACCGCCCCAGAACGGTATCCTGTCGCCGGATGCAAAGTTCAGGATAAATCCGGCTCCCATCGCCTGGGTTATCCCGTATCCGAGACAACCAAGTATACCGATCAAAGCACCAATAGACCCTACATACTTACTGTTGTACCTATTCCGAAGGACTTCCGCCTGCGTTACGAAGTGCTTTTTCTTTCCGACCTTGTACACGCGTCCTAAAAAGAAAAAGGCAACAAAATAACCAAGCGTTAAATACATCACGACATAGAGAGCCGGAGATCCTTTGGAGTATGCCCAACCGGGAGATCCAAGAAATGTATAAGCACTCACAGCTCCCGCACCTGTGAGAAAGAACATTACGAATATACCGAGATTTCTCGATGCGACAGCCCATCCTTCGATCTTGTTCATCATCTGCCCTTTTGATGCCCTAAGACCCAGGAAAAGAGCAATGACAACATACCCGAGGGTAAATGGCAAGAGTACTACCCAGTCTGATCCACTCATGATTCCACCCCCGAGTTTACAAGTATGGTTAGGATAATTACGGTGAGAACTACGGAAAGGTAGGTCCCAATAAAGAGCGGCGGCAGCCCGAGGAACAACGGCTCAGTTTTATCGAACATCATGATTCCCGGCCAACAAAACAAGGGAAAAAACACGATGCTGATAATAATACCGATGGTTCTTGCAGTCTTTTTCTTCTTTCCCGCCATATAAACCTCCTAAACTTAGATTTCCTTCGTAAATAATTCACGAAGTTTTCCAACATAGAAGAATCTTTAGACGGTTTTTGGGTTTAGACAATGGAGAATGGTTTCAAAATATGTGAATATTGTTTCAATAAACGACAGGATCTTTTATGGAAACCTGTCCATTCTCAATTTTGAGTAAATAGTATTCTTTTTTTGTTTGATGGGTATAGGGAATCATAAATTCTTTCGGTGCAGTTAAACCGTTCCAGACCAAATGATCTAAAGCCTCCGCCACTTCAGCGACATCGTCCGGTTTCCCTGTTTTCTGTATTGCCATCAAGTACAGATATAAGCTGATATAGCTATTTGCCGCAACAAACGAGGGCTCACAGTTGTAAGATCCACTCCAGCAGTCCACAAACGCTTTGTTTGCCGGTAATTTTGTCTCATGCCAATACTGCGTGCCGAAATATACATTCTCGACCTTTTCTAGTCCCAAACTGCTTATCATTTGCGGGACATTTGCCCACATAGCAAAAATATTTAACCGGTTATTAAGATTTCTGTTATATGCATATTCAAGCGCACTTATTGTATCAATTCCGAAATTGAGCAAAAGAATGGTATCCGCCTTTGCCTCGAGCGCTTTTTGAAATATCGGCTGAAAATTTTGCGCACCAAGATTGTGATATCTGTTGCCAACATGTTCAACTGATTCATATTGCAAAGCCTCTTTTGTTTTTTGCAACAACGTATATCCGAATATATAATCCGGTGTAATCGTAAAGATCCGCTGGTTTTTCCCTACCGTACCCAAATACGACTTCAATGCCTTTCTCGGCACATCTTTTGTAGCAAGGAGCCACCGAAAAACCGAACGGGACTGCATGCCTTCTTCGATATCAACACCTGCACCACCGATTAACAACGATTTCGTCTCACTTGCAGCTTTTGCAACTGATTGCAATACAGAAGAGTTGGCACAACCGAGAAAAAAACGAAGATTATACCTCTTTGCCGCTTCATAGGTTCTTTTTGATCCAACACAGGGGTTGGTAGCAGTATCGATCGGGAAAATATCTATGTCGTAACCGAACTTATAAAATGCCGGTTCCAGTGCCATTTCAGCCCCTCTTATCATGGACAGGCTCTGCGCCTTATGCACTCCCGTCAACGGCGCTAACACACCAATACGGACAGAGCTCGCCCTCGGGGTAGCAAGGCGGCGATATTCGGATGGAGAAAACTTGGTGTGCTGTTTAAACCATTTTGAGAAGTAATTATTATCTGTAAAACCGAGGCGCTCGGCAATCTCAATTATTTTATAATCACGATTCTCTAAAAGCTGCTTCGTTTTCTCTAGTCTTACCCTATCAATGAAATCCTGAAAAGAAACCCCGAATGTACACTTAATTTTTCTATGAAGGGTGGATTTACTCATGTTGAAGTGAGCAGCTAAATCCGGCATGGCAATATTCAGATTGATGCTTTTTTCAATAAAAGCGTTGATAAGCGATCGAAAATTGTTCTGTGATGGTTCCGGTTTTTGTTCATTCTTTTTTTTTCGGATCCATTGGATTCGTTTTAAGAGTGTTTCCGTCGTGAAGGGGATTTGTAAAAAGGTAGCCACCCCAAGTTCCACTGCCCGGGCAGCTGTTTCAAAATCACCGAATTGCGCCATGAGTACGACATCTATGTAAGGATACAAGCGGTTAATATAATTCAACACTTCTATTCCGTCCTGATCTTGAAGTATTGCCTCTAACAGAACAATTGATACGCTGTTTTCCGCTAAAAAATCTTTTCCTTGATCAAAGTCGGAACATTCGTGAATCACATAACCATAATTTCTTAGACCTGCTATGGTGCCGGAAAGGGTCGGATTAAGGTGAATGGCAAGAACTACCCAATCGCTGTTTTTTATCGGCATTTGGGTTACTTACCTGTGAAGGTGTAAAAAAACATCTTATTAACTAAAAATATTGGACGTAATCATCCTATTTGTCAAGTTTTAACAAGTGAACAGGGAAGAGAAAACGTGTCAATTGCTACACAGCTTTTATGTGACTTGAGAGGAAACTGTTTGAGTAAGGATCGGAGTTTCGCGAGGAAATCTTCCGTTTAGGCGTACGGGGCAGAATCCGGGGATACCGCTTTGAGACGCTTCATAAAGGTACGGTTTTTCATATACCACATTCCTACACCCAAGCGAGAGGCGAACCAGCGCAGCAGTGAGGTGTTAAAAAACTTCTTGTAGGCCTTCAGGACCCCTATCTGTAACCGCACGGGATCAATCATCCGGGGCTCGATAACCACATGGCTGCCATCATAATAGTCCCATTGATCGAACAAAATGCGGTTTTCCTCTCGCATATTATCGTACAGCTGGGTTCCGGGAATCGGAAAAAGGACTGAGAACTGGGCGGTATCGCAGCCTGCCTCTTTGGCGAAGCGGATCGTCCGTTCAATCGTCTCCTCGTTATCAGTATCGCCGCCTAACATAAACATCCCGTGCACTTTGAGTCCGGCGTTGTGAATTCTTTCCAACGAACGCTCTATGAGGTCCACTGTCTGACTCTTGTGGAAATCTTTCAATGTCTGCGGATTGATGGACTCTATACCGATAAAAAGGCTAAAACAGCGAGCCCGTTTGAGCATATGCAAAAGCTCGGGATCGTTGGCTACGTGTATGGTAAACTGACTGGCCCAATCGATCGGAATGTCCTCTCGTATCATCCGTTCCAGCAGCTCTTTGGTTTTCTCCGGGTTCGCTGCAAAGTTGTCGTCGTAGAAGAAAGCCTTGCGAAACCCTTCGCGCGAACGCTGTCGCAGTTCATCCATGACCAACGCTGAATCGCGCACGCGAACAGTGCGGCCGAACATCTGGGTTACTGAACAGAAAATACAGTTGTGAGGGCATCCCCGAGAGGCCATAAGCGGTGCGAAGGGGATGTTGAAGGAACCATCTTTCTTCCGGCACCCTTCCATTACATCCAGGTCGAGTATCGGAAGGGTGTCCATATCGGGGTGTGATCCGTAGATAATCCGTTCGTTTCGCACGTTTTCTACCACATCTCGGATGACAGGCTCTCCCTCGCCTATTACCACTTGATCGGCATGTTCGAGCACTTCCTCCGGACATGCTGAAGGATGGCTGCCCCCCATAATGACCCGCTTTGCAGGAAACTGACGCTTTACTGCGTCGGCGATCGTGTAGGCCCGCCCGACTGTCTGGGTCACTGAGGTAATGCCGACGAAATCCGCTTCACGAATAAATGGATGCAGCCGATCATTCTCTTTATTGTATGCGTCGGTAAGGGTCTCTTTGAACGCCCGCACTTCGTGCCCGGCTTTCTCCAAGATGCGGGCCATGTAGAGGTTGCCGAGTAAAGGAAGTTTGTTCAGAAAGTAGTAGGCGTTAAAAGGGGGTTTGGGCTCTATAAATGCTATCTTCATAAAAAAATCTCTTCGACACGTTCAAATTACAATCGATGGGAGGAAAATTTCAATCATCTCCGTATATCTCTTTTGCTTCTTTTTTACGGGGGAATGTGGAAAAGGTCAATGGCCTGGCTCGCCTGCAACACCGCTTTACCCGGTCATGATGCAGTCAGAGATCATAATAGTGAGCTTGGCATCCGGTGAGCGGTATCTGTACGGTCAAA
>JAIPGG010000074.1 GCA_021736255.1 Spirochaetales bacterium
ACCTGCTACAAGGTGTTTAAAAAGTCCGTTTTGGATCGCATACGGATCACTGAAAGAAAATTCGGTGTGGAACCGGAAATTACCGCGAAAGTGGCCGAGCTCGCACGGGAAGAAGGGCTTCGAATTTACGAGGTCGGTATTTCCTATTACGGTAGGACCTACGAAGAAGGCAAGAAGATCGGCGTCCGGGACGGGTTCGAGGCTTTGTTTTGCATTTTAAAGTACAATACCACGGGGTTTGCCAAGCTCATTCGCTACGGAATGATGGGGATCCTGGTGGCATTGAGCCAGTTTGCGGCCATTATCGGTCTTGTTGAGCTTGGAGAGTTACAGGGGATTATCGGAGAGAATGTGGCCAATGCAATCAGCATCGAGATCTCTTTGATTGTTGCCTTTTTTCTCCACCGCTCGTTTACCTGGGCCCATACGGCAGGCAGCAGCGGCAGGCAGAAGGGCGCGTTTATGCAGGTCCTCTGGTTTCACGGGGTGAGCTTTCTTTCCGTAATTGTTCGTCTGGGGTTGTTTTATGGACTATCGCTTCTGTTGTTTCCCTACCAGGTGAATGTGCTCATCGGGATTGCCGTGGCGGTTGTAATCAACTTTATCGGGTACGACAGACTGGTGTTTGCAAAAAAACGGGAGCCTGCCCTCTAATTTATGCTTTTTACCCTCGCTATACGTAACATTCTCCGGGGACTGGGGCGGCTTTCTCCCATCATTGTGAGTATCGTCCTGGTCTTTGCCGTCCTCATTCTCGGGAATGCCGTTCTGACCACCATGAAGTCCTCCCTCTACACCATCTATGCAGAGCAGGTGGCAGGGGACCTCACCGTAAGCCCAAAGGCGGAAACGAACTTTACCATCTTCGGTTCGGACCAGCTTCTGGTGGGAGAGCTCCTTGTTCCCCCTACCCTGGTGGATTTCGAGGAGCTCGAGGAGACTGCCGGAGGGTTTTCTCCGGTGGCGGCGACAGCCGGTCTTGTAACCGGAACCGCCCGGGTGGAAATCGGGGGGAACAAGAAGAAATCCACCGTGCTGGGGGTGGACTTCCGCGATTACACCGCGCTTCTGGATGCCTTCGAGCTGGTATCCGGCAGGCTGCCGGAAGCAGGGGAGCCGGGAATGCTGGTACAGGAGGGGAGGTGGGAGAACCCCGTCGGCTGGCGTGCCCTCCTTGCCTCCGGTTCGCAGTACACCACCGGGCGCAATTTTACCCTTCGGGAGGCTCCGGTTACCGGCACCTTTCGCTATCCCGTCCGGGAACAGGCCCTGGAGAGCATCGTCCTGGCCGACGCCGATACCGTCCGTGCCCTCAACGGCTACACCTATGGCGGTTCCGAAGCAGAGCCTGTTCCCGAGGAAGACCGGGAAGAACTGGAATCTGATTTTTCCTCGATGTTCGGGGAAGAAGACCGGCCTCTTGAGGATCCCGAGGATACAGAGCCGGAAGACGATGCGGCAATCGACCCGAACGCCCTCTTTTCCGGGCAGGATTCCGGGACGGACAAAGAAGAGAAGCCGGCTGCTGGTTCCGCCCCGGCCGGCGTGGACTCGGGAGCCTGGAACTTTCTCCTCATTTCCCTGGAAAACAGGAGTGCGTCCGACCAGGTTGCCGCCGGCCTTGCCGGGGCGGGATACACCGAAGAGGCGGGATACCTGCTTCGAAACTGGCGCTCGAGCGTGGGGGGCAATGCTCAGCTGGCCTGGTACCTGCAGGTGGTCTTCAACATCGGTCTTTTGTTTGTTTCGCTGGGGGCGGCGATCATCGCCACCAACTCGCTCTTGCTCTCGGTCCTCGAGCGCACCGGCGAGATCGGCACTCTCCGTGCGGTGGGGGCGACCAGGGGTCGGATCGCCCTGATGGTGTTTGTGGAAACGCTGCTGATTGTTGTGGGGAGCGCCGCCGTGGGTATCCTTTTGGGCTGGGTAGGGGTTCTCTGGCTCAACGGGAGCGAGCTGGTACTGGACAACCGCTATGTAAACATCCTCTTCGGGGGCAAGCCGGTGCAGGGCCAGGTGTCCGTTTCCGCTGTTGTCTTCCACCTGGGCGCCGCCTGTCTGCTTGCCGGCGTTTCCATGCTCTATCCCATCCGCTATGCAACCAAAATATCCCCGGTACAGGCAATGGCCGAATGATTCACCTCTTTCTTACCTCCTGGCGAAACTTCCTGCGCAACCTCCGGCGGTACTGGGTGCTGCTTTTGGCCCTAATTTTGGTAACGGCTGTGCTCACCTCGGTTCTGGCCGTTTTCGGGGGGATGCGCACCGGCATCAACGAGAAGGCAAGCCGGTATTTCGCAGGGGATCTGGTGGTCTTCGGCTACACCGGCCACAACAAGTCGATCGTAGAGCACCCGCAGGAGGTCCTCGAGGCGGTGGATGAGGTCCATGAGCAGGGAATCGGCATAAAGGCTATCTCCAAACGGAGCATCTATTATAAGGCTGCCCGGATCGACCTTTTCTACGCAGGCTACTGGACCCGCCAACGCCGGCTGCTGGGGGCCGAGTGGGCCCTCGAGCGGCCGATGCTGGAGAATTTGAGCTTTACCGCAGGCGGTGTTCCCGAAGACGGGGATGAATCTGCCGCCATGATATCCCGGACTACCGCAGACCAGCTGAAAATCGAGGTGGGAGATACCATGCTGGTCTCGATCTGGAGCGACAAGGAGCGGGTGAATACCACCGAGGTGGTAATCCGGGGGATCTTCGAGGAGCCGTCCTTTTTCGGCTTTGCCACCTATCTCCACCGAAAAACCCTGAACCGGCTTCGCGAGGTGCCCGAACACCAGATCAATGAGCTGGGGGTGTACCTCGAAAAACCCCTGCATCAGCAACAAAAGGCCGCCCGCCTTTTGGCACAAGAGATGGACAAGCGGCTTCCCACCATCGGAGTCCTGGACCGGGAGGCCTATCGCGCTGCCCCCTTCAAGAAGCGGGAGGTTCGCGAGTACGGGGTAACCACCCTTTCCGCCCAGCTCGATGAGCTCAACGACCTGCTCCAGGTCCTGACCATCATCTCCGTGGTGATCATGATCATGTTCCTCGGCATTACGGTGGTGGGGGTCAGCAACACCTTTACCATGATCGTGTGGGAGCGCACCCGGGAGATCGGGACCCTCCGGGCCCTGGGGCTGCAAAAGGGCGGGGTAATCCTCTCTTTCCTGTTCGAAGCACTCTTTCTGGGAATCGGCGGGGTGGTTTTTGGTATTCTTTTCGGGGTTGTGATATTGTTTCTGGTACAGATGCTCGTGGAGCTGCCGCCGAACTTTGTTTCCACCCTGTTTTTCTCGCAGGGCAGGCTGCAGTGGGTGCTGGCAGGCAGGGACCTGGTGCTGATAGCTTCGGTGGTAATCGGGGCGAGCATCCTCGGGAGCGTCCGGGCCACCATCCGTGCCGGCAGAAAACGGCCGGTCGAGGCCTTGAGCAAAAACACATAGAGAGGGAGCCGAAACGTGAACGAATACAAACAGCTGCTGCGAACGATGGTCCTGGTACTGCTGGTACTCGGGGCTGCAGCCCCCGCCGCCATGGGCGACAATGAATTCAGCCGGGAGGAGAGCCGGCGCATTCTCGAACAGGTGGACCGCCTGGTTACCTTTGGAGAGCGGGATTTTTCGGCCGAATATACGGTTTCCGATGTGCGTCCAGGACAGGGTACGAGCAGAACAAAGCTCACTCTCTTTCGTCGCGACCGGGCCGACACCTATACCATCATCGTCATGGAGCCCGAGCGCGACCGGGGAAAGGGCTATCTGCGAATCGGCGACAAACTCCTGCTGTATGACCCGGTTCCCCGCAGGTTTACCTCGATCAATGCCTCGGACCGCTTTCAGAGCACCAATATGCGAAACTCCGACTTCAACAAGTCCACCCTCTCCGAGGATTACCGGATTACCGGCCACAGCCAGGAGGAGTTGGGGGTCTACACCACCGATGTCTACGAGCTCGAGGCGATAACCGAGGATGCAACCTTTCCGAAGATGAAGATCTGGATCGACGAGGACAACCTGGTTCGAAAGTCCGAGGACTACAGCCAGTCCGGCCGCCACATGCGTACCATCGCCATTCCCGACTATGAAAAAATCGAGGACCGCTATGTCCCGGTCCGCATGGTCATCCAGGACGAGCTTCGCGGCAGAACGATCGACGGACAGTTCAAGCACGAGCGGACCCTGATCAAAGTTGAAAAACCCTCCTTCCAGGAGCTTCCCGACATGGTCTTTACCCGGGCATACATCGAGCGGGTGAGCAAGTAATTTCAGGAATCAGCGGTGCAGGAAGTATGAGACCGACCACATTCCACCTATTCAATCGCGCTTTTCTGCCGGCTGCGGTGTTCGTACTGCTCGTTTCCCCTGCCTGGGCCGAAGGCAGCATCGACGGCCTGTTCAACGAACCGGACACCGAATCGGTGGACGATGCTGAAGGAGAAGAAGATACGGTGGATGTCGGGGAGCTCACCACCGCACCGCTTGAGGTAAGCGGCAGTGTATCCGCCGGGATCGGGGCCGGGCTCGGCTTGATCGAGTGGCCCGGCAGTGCTGCAGCGGGAAGCAGGACTGCCGCCGACCTCGTTCGTCCCTCGGGCTTTTATTCCATCAGTTCGGCGGTGAGCGTTGATGCACGGCCGGAGCCCTATCTCCGTTTTTACGCCAATGTGTCGACGAGCCTCGATGAAGGGGTTATGGACTTTCCCGCCCCGGAGGTGAAAGAGCTCTTTATCGACTACACCCTGGCCGATACCGTCTTTTTCCGGGCCGGGAAACAGGGACTGGCCTGGGGGCAGGGGCGGCTCCTTGCGAACCCGGCCAACCTGGTCTCCCGGGTCTCAGACGGGGTTGCCTTTCGCACTACCGTGCCTGCAGGACCGGGAACCCTGGGCGGGGTGATCTACAGTATCGAGGACTGGGTGAACCGCTATGCCGCCATCGATCCCCGGGCCTTCGGTTTTGCCGGGCAGTGGGAGGCCACCCTCGGCCCGCTCTCCCTGGCTGCAATGGGGCATTACCACGTAGACGAACCGGTGGATGCAGCCGCCGGAGTTTCCTTCGGTCTCGGCGAGGTGAATGTTGCCGTAGACGGGGCTTACCACATCGACCAGGGGGACCCCATATCGAGTGCGAGCAGCTGGGAGGCTCTGGGCCAGCTCTTCTGGGAGGATGAGGGGCGCAACTGGTCGATACTGACCGAGTACTGGTTCGACTCCTCCGTGGCCGACCGGCAGGGCCACCAGGCGGGAATCGGAATCAGGATGCCCGATCTCTGGAGCGACTGGCGTCCTGCGGTCAGCTGGAAACATGCCTTTCAGGACCACTCCGGCGAGGTGATCGCCGGTATCGGCGGCAGTATTGCCCCGGACCTCACTATGTCCATCGGCCTTCCGGTAATCTACGGAAAGCCGGGAACCTTCTACCGGGATGCCCTGACCGAGACGGTAACCGACGAAAACGCCGACGAAGAGGAGCAGCGCCTAACCCCGGTGGACAACGTGGTTACCCTGCTGTTGGCGATCCGCTTGAACTTTTCCCTCTAATCTGGAGTGCCCATGACCGAAACGATGACCAAACCAGCGGTACACCTCGAGCAGGTGTGGAAGATCTACGAGCTCGGCAAGACCGAGGTGCCTGCGGTCAAGGGGGTGGACCTCACCATCAAGAAAGGGGATTTTGCCACCATCGCTGGTCCCAGCGGCAGCGGCAAGACCACCCTTCTCAACCTGATCGGCTGTATCGATACGGCAACCAGCGGAACGGTGGAGGTTGCAGGGAATGAAACCTCCTCCCTCTCCGACCGGGAGGCCACCCGGCTTCGCCATGCCGTCCTGGGCTTTATCTTCCAGTCCTTCAACCTGCTGCCTGTCCTCGATGTCTACGAGAATATAGAGTTTCCCCTTTTGCTGGGAAAGGACGTGCCGCCCAAAGCGGAGAGGCGGGAGTACACCAATTACCTGATCGAGGAAGTGGGGCTTTCTGAGTTTCGAAAGCATCGCCCCGGAGAGCTCTCGGGAGGACAGCGCCAACGGGTTGCCATTGCCCGGGCCCTGGTTACCCGGCCGAGCATCGTCCTGGCCGACGAGCCGACGGCCAACCTCGACTCGCAGACCGGGACCTCCATTATCGAGCTCATGAAGAAGATCAACCAGGAGCTCGAGACCACCTTTATATTCTCCACCCACGATCCCTCCATTGTGGAAATCGCAGACCACGTGGTTCGTCTGCACGACGGAAAGGTGGAAGAAGAGAGAAGGCCGGGGGAATAAAGCCGGAGAGCCTGGAGCAGGGCAGCTGCATATTCACATAATTTTTTATAGGTGCTACAGTATCCTGCAATTTAATTATTTGTCACAGGAGTTCCAATGGATTACAAGGTAAAGGACCTGTCCCTCGCTGAGTGGGGCAGGAAAGAAATCGATATTGCAGAGAAAGAGATGCCCGGCCTCCTCTCGGCCCGGGAGAAGTATTCAAAAACCCGTCCCTTAGAGGGAGTGCGGATTACAGGCTCGCTCCATATGACCATCCAGACCGCCGTCCTGATCGAGACCCTCTGCGACCTCGGGGCACAGGTCCGCTGGTCGAGCTGCAACATCTTCTCCACCCAGGACCACGCGGCCGCAGCGGTAGTGGTCGGAAGGCCCCAGGCCGGCGGTACCCCCGAGGACCCGAAGGGAACCCCGGTTTACGCCTGGAAGGGCGAGAGCCTCGAGGAATACTGGTGGGCCCTCGACCGTGCCCTCGATTTCGGCGGAGGCAAAGGGCCGGAGCTTGTGGTAGATGACGGGGGAGATGCAACCTTGATGCTCCACCTCGGCTGCCAGGCGGAGAAAGACCCCGAACTGCTTAAGAAGACCGGAGAGAGCGGGGACGAGAAGGCCCTGCTTGCCAGATTGAACCAAATCTACAAAGAGGATGCTGAACGCTGGCACCGGGCGGTTGCAGACTGGCACGGGGTCTCTGAGGAGACCACCACCGGTGTTCACCGCCTCTACAAGATGGCAAAAGACGGATCCCTCCTGGTCCCTGCGGTCAACGTGAACGACTCGATTACCAAGAGCAAGTTCGACAACCTCTACGGCTGCCGGGAGTCGCTTCTGGACGGGATCAAGCGGGCAACCGACGTCATGATCGCGGGAAAAGTGGCGGTTGTCTGCGGCTACGGGGATGTTGGAAAGGGCTCTGCCCAGTCCCTCCGCGCCCAAGGGGCCCGGGTCATCGTGACCGAGATCGACCCCATCTGTGCCCTGCAGGCTGCCATGGAGGGCTACGAGGTAACCACCCTCGAGAAGACCCTCGGGCGGGCCGATATCTACGTGACCACCACCGGCAACAAGGACGTGATTCGCCTCGAGCACATGGAGAAGATGAAGGATCAGGCCATCGTCTGCAATATCGGTCACTTCGACCACGAGATCCAGGTAGACCCGCTCAACAATGCCCCGAATGTGGAAAAGACCAATATCAAGCCCCAAGTGGACAAATACACCTTCCCCGGCGGCAACGAGATCTTCATGCTCGCAGAGGGGCGCCTGGTGAATCTGGGCTGTGCCACCGGCCACCCGAGCTTCGTTATGTCCAACTCATTCACCAACCAGGTCCTGGCCCAGATCGACCTCTGGGAGAACCGGAAGACCTACAAGCCTCAGGTCTACACCCTCTCGAAGGAACTCGACGAGGAGGTGGCCCGGCTTCACCTGGATAAGATCGGGGTGGAACTGACCAAGATGACCGCCGAGCAGGCCGAGTATATCGGGGTCCCTCAGAACGGACCCTTCAAGCCCGAGCACTATAAATACTGAGCCGTTTTGGGTATACTCTCTCGATAAGCGCCCGGCACGTTCCGGGCGCTCAGAATTACTACATCAGTGGAGTTTTTACCATGAGTGAACGAAAATATCTCTTTACCTCCGAGTCGGTAAGCGAGGGACACCCCGACAAGGTGGCCGACCAGGTTTCCGATGCAGTACTGGATGCCTGCCTTACCGACGATCCCGATTCCCGCGTTGCCTGCGAGACCTTTACCACCACCGGCATGATTCTGGTGGGCGGGGAGATCACCACGAACACCTACGTGGACTTCCAGGAGGTGGCCCGGGGGGTCGCCAAGAAGATCGGCTACGATCATCCCGAGTACGGCCTTGATTTCGAATCGATGGCGGTCATGAGCACCGTCCACTCCCAGTCCCCCGACATCTCCCAGGGCGTCTCCGAGGGCGAGGGCATGTTCAAGGAACAGGGAGCAGGAGACCAGGGAATGATGTTCGGCTACGCCTGCACCGAGACCGACGAGCTCATGCCGGCCCCGATCATGTATGCCCACAAGCTGCTTATGAAGGCTTCCGAGCTTCGTAAGGACGGCACGATCACCTGGCTGCGCCCGGACTCGAAGAGCCAGGTCACCATCGAATACGAGGGAAACACCCCCAAGCGGATCGACACGGTGGTTGTAAGCCATCAGCACGATGAGGCAATCGGCTACGAGCAGCTCAAGGGCTGCATCATCGACCGGATCGTCACCCCGATCCTCGAGCCCACCGGCTTGATCGACAAGAACACCCGGTATTTTATCAATCCCACCGGCCGCTTCGTGATCGGCGGTCCCCACGGGGACTCGGGTCTTACCGGCCGGAAGATCATCGTAGACACCTACGGCGGTATGGGACGCCACGGCGGCGGAGCCTTCTCCGGCAAGGACCCCAGCAAGGTGGACCGAAGCGCCACCTACATGGCCCGGTACGTGGCCAAGAACGTGGTTGCAGCAGGCCTGGCAGAGCGCTGCGAGGTAGAGCTCGCCTACGCCATCGGGGTACCCTTTCCCGTATCGGTCATGGTGGAGACCTTCGGCACCGGCAAGGCGCCGGAGAAACAGATCGAGAAGGCCATCGAGAAGACCTTCGACCTGACCCCCGGCGGCATCATCCGCAGCCTGGACCTCAAGCGTCCGATCTACCGGAAAACGGCAGCCTACGGCCACTTCGGCCGGGACACCTTCCCCTGGGAACAGACCGACAAGGTAGAGGAACTGCAGAAAGCGGTCGGCTGACCGCCCGCACAGCCTGAGCTGCTGCCGCTCGAGGCAGCGGCAAACAATACCAGCATGTTTTTCCGCCCCGCTCAGGGAATGCCCGGCGGGGCTTTTCAATGACACCTATGAATTCCCCGGAAAAAGAACTGGCCATCCTCGAAGAGATCCAGAGCCGCCAAGAGGTCCATCAGCGCGAGATCGCCCGGCACACCGGCCTCTCCCTCGGGATGACCAACGCCATTTTAAAACGCCTCGCCAAGAAGGGGTACATCACCATCCGCAAGGTGAACAACCGGAACATAAGCTACGCCGTATCCCCTGCGGGAATCGATGAGATCGCCAGGCGGAGCTACCGCTACCTCAAGCGGACCCTCAAGAATGTGCAGAGCTACCGCGACGGGCTCGAGGATGTGATCCTCGGCGCCCGGGATGAAGGCTACCGCGGTATTCAGCTTGTGGGCCGGAGCGACCTGGCCTTTCTGGTGGAGTACCTTGCAGGCCACCACCGGATGGAGTACCGCCGGGTGCCGGCCGGCGGCTCTGAGAGCCGCGCCGGGGACGGCGGTGTGCCGGAGCGGGACGGCTATTTCCTCCTCTACTCTGAGGAGGTGGAACCGGAACTCTCTGCAGAGGGCGACCTGCCTCGAGGCGCGGCCTGGATCCGGGAGATCCTTCTTGAACTAAATCATCGAAAGGAAGAGCCATGAAATCATTTGAATATGTTGAACCGAAACGGATTCTTGTTACCGGCGGAGCCGGTTTCCTAGGCAGCCACGTCTGTGAACGCCTCTTGGACGAGGGAAACGAGGTGATATGTGCGGACAACCTCTTTACCGGGAGAAAGCGCAATATCTATCATCTTATCGGCAATCCTCGTTTTGAGTTCATTCGTCACGACATCACCTTTCCCCTTTTTATCGAGGTAGATGCAATCTATAACCTTGCATGCCCGGCAAGCCCGATTCACTACCAAAAGGACCCGGTACAGACAACGAAAACAAGTGTTGTCGGTGCTGTGAACATGCTCGGTCTTGCGAAGCGGCTCGGCATTCCCATTTTACAGGCGAGCACCAGCGAGATTTACGGGGACCCGGAGATTCATCCTCAAACGGAGGATTACCGCGGAAACGTGAATACGATAGGCCCGCGTGCCTGCTACGATGAGGGAAAGCGCTGCGCGGAGACCCTGTTTTTTGATTATTACCGGCAGCATGATCTCGAGATCAAGGTCGTTCGGATCTTCAATACCTACGGTCCCCGCATGCATCCCCACGACGGGCGGGTTATCAGCAACTTTATTATCCAGGCACTGCAGGATCAGGACATAACGATCTACGGGGAGGGCAAACAGACCCGGAGCTTTTGTTATGTCGATGATATGGTCGAAGGCTTTCTCCGGATGATGCGTTCGGATGCAGGTTTTCCCGGTCCGGTGAATATCGGCAACCCCGGGGAGTTCACGATTCTTGAGCTTGCAGAGAAGATCATCGAGATGACAGGTTCGAAAAGCAGCCTCGTGTTCCGGGAGCTACCGGAGGACGATCCACTGAGGCGTAAACCCGATATTTCCCTTGCCAGGGAAAAACTGGATTGGCAGCCAACGGTGGACTTGGAAAAGGGCCTTGAACAGACAATTCAGTATTTCCGTGATCTGTTGAGTGAATAACCAAGAAGATTAGGAGCAGATTGTATGGCAAAAGATATTGCAGTTATCGGCACCGGCTACGTGGGTCTGGTTGCGGCGGTGGGACTTGCAGACTTCGGCAACCGGGTTGTCGGCGTGGATCTGGTGCAGGAGAAGGTGGACTCCCTGAACGCAGGGGTGCCGACCATCTACGAAACCGGTATTACCGAGTATCTCGGGCGGAACCTCGAGGCAGGGCGCCTCTCCTTTTCCACCGATATTGAAGAGGCCGTTGCCGAAAGCGAAGTGGTCTTCCTGGCGGTGGGAACGCCCCCCGGCGGGGACGGGAATGCCGACCTCTCCCAGATCCGGGCGGCCTTAGAGTCGATCGCCGGGGCCAAGGGCGGTTACACGGTGGTGGTTACCAAGTCCACCGTGCCGGTTGGAACGAACCGCTGGATCAAGGAGGAGCTCGAGCGGCTGTCCGGTTCTGCTCCGGGCGAGGGCTTCGATGTGGTCTCCAACCCGGAGTTCCTGCGGGAGGGAAAGGCGGTCTACGACTTTTTCCACCCCGACCGGGTGGTGGTCGGCACCGAGTCCGAGCGGGCCCGGGAGGTGATGGAGGACATCTACAGCGCCCTCTACATCCGGGAAACCCCCTTCCTCTGGTGCAACATCGAGACGGCAGAGCTCATCAAGTACGCGGGAAATGCCTTTTTGGCGGTAAAGATCTCCTTTATCAACGAGATGGCGAACCTGGCCGAGGCGGTAGGGGCGGACATCCACAAGATCGCCAAGGCCATGGGGATGGACGGGCGGATCAGCCCGAAGTTTTTGCACCCCGGTCCCGGCTACGGGGGCAGCTGCTTTCCCAAGGATACCCGCGCCCTCGAGGCCACCGCCGCAGAGCACGGGGTTGCCTCCCGGATTGTTACCGCCTCCATCGGGGCGAATGCGGCGCAGAAGGAGCGGATGTTCGAAAAGCTCGCCCGGATGGTCGGCGGGGATGCAGCCGGCGCTCAAAAAGCTTCAGGCGGCCCGGCCTCCGGCTCTGGACCGGTTGCAGATGAAGCAGCAGCCGCCTCTGGGCCGGTTGCCGCCGGGGCACTTTCGGGAAAAACCATCGCCCTTTTGGGCCTGGCCTTCAAGGCGGAGACCGACGACATCCGCGAGTCCCCCGCCCTGACTATGGCCGAGCGCCTCCTCGATGCGGGCGCGCATGTGCGTGCCCACGACCCGAAGGCGGTAGAGACCTTTTCTGCAGCCTTTCCGCCCGGCAGTCATGGGGCAGGCAGTATAGAATACGCCTCCGATGAGTTCGCGGCGGCAGAGGGCGCCGATGCCCTGGTGATCATGACCGAGTGGAACGAGTACCGAAACCTCGACCTCGAGCGCTGCGGGCTGGTAATGAAGGAAAAGCGCATCCTCGACACCCGGAACCTGCTGGATCCGGAGGACGCCGCAGCAATGGGATTTACCTACCAGGGGGTGGGAAAGTGAGGGCTATTCTATGAGAGTTCTTGTAACCGGCACCGCAGGATTTATCGGCTACCACACCACCCGTGCCCTCGCTGAGCGCGGGGACGAGGTAATGGGCCTCGACTCGATAAACGACTATTACGATGTATCGCTCAAGTACGCCCGGCTTGCAGAGCTCGGCCTCCAGGCCGGCAGCGGGCAAAAGGCGGCCGGCCCGAAGCATCAGGAGATCCCCTACGGACGGACCATCCAGAGCAGCCGCTACCCGAACCTCCGCTTTCTCCGCGCAGAGCTTGAAGACCGCCCCGCCCTCGACCGGGCCTTTGCAGACTTTTGCCCCGAGGCGGTCTGCAACCTGGCCGCCCAGGCAGGGGTCCGCTACAGCCTCGAGGAGCCCATGCAGTATGTTCACTCCAACGTGGAAGGCTTTCTGAACATCCTCGAGTGCTGCAGGCACGGGGGAGTGAAAAACCTCTCCTACGCCTCCACCTCCAGCGTGTACGGCCTGAACACCGCCCAGCCCTTCGACCCTTCCGCCGGCGCAGACCACCCGGTAAGCCTCTATGCTGCCACCAAGCGCGCGAACGAGCTC
>JAIPGG010000011.1 GCA_021736255.1 Spirochaetales bacterium
TCCCCGCGGGTCAGCTGGGCTTTGTTGGTCACGTCCAGGCCGACCATCGTTACCGGCACTCCCGAGAGGAAAACCGCCCGGGCCGCTTCCGGGTCCACGTAGATGTTATATTCAGCCCCGGGAATTATGTTCGAGTCCCGGAACGCGCCGCCCATCAGGACGATTCGCTTTATTTTCGAAGTCAGTTCCGGGTACTGGCGCAGAAGCGCCCCGATATTGGTCAGCGGTCCGGTGGGCACAAGGGTAACTGCTTCGCTGTGCTCCCGAATGGTCCGGGCAAGGAACTCTACGGCGTGAGGCTGGGTACCCCGCGCCGCAGGCTCCTCGATCTCAGGCAGGTCAGCACCGTCGAGCCCCGATACCCCGTGAAACTGGGGAGCGGTAACGAGCTCACGAAACAGAGGCCGGTCGAACCCCCGGACTACCGGCACATCTTCGGCCCCGATCAATTTCAGAACCCGCCTGGCGTTTTGGAAGGTCTTGGTGCCGGTCTGATTTCCCGCAACCGTCGTCACTCCCAAAAGTTCGATACGATCGCTCATTGAGGCCAGGATAATGGCCATCATGTCGTCGTGACCGGGATCACAGTCCATCAACACCGGAATCCTGCGGCCCTTGTTTTGCGGATCTCCAGCAGCACTGCTCACGAGCTTCCCCCCCTCTGCTTTGCGGCGGCAGGGGGAGGATTATCAGGCGGACCCGAGTCGTATTCCTCCTCCAAAGCCTCTTCCTTTATCTTCTGCCGGCGCTTCTGTACCCGGATGGCATAGAGAGCCAGGGCCAGTACCGTTGCCACATAGGGGATCATCTGGATGAGCTCGGAGGGGATATTCACCGAGGCAATATAGATTGCCAAAGCGTTCACCGAACCGAACAGGAGGGCGGCGAGAAAGGTCCCCAGCGGCATGTTTCCGCCGAGGGTTGCCGCTGCAATAGCAATCCACCCTCGCCCGGCCGTCATATCCCGGGCAAACCAGGAGACATAGCCCATAGAGAGGTACAGCCCGCCGAGTGCCCCGAAAAGTCCCGAAAGCATCAGGGCATAGAGCTGGACCCGGTCCACATTGATCCCGACGGACCGGGCGGCATCAGGATTCTGCCCGACAGCGCGTATCCGAAGCCCGAGAGGGGTCTTGAAGATCAAGAAGAAAAAGACAATCGCCGACAAGAGAGCGGCATAGGTAAGCACATTGTGTCCGCTCAGAATATCCCCTAGTACCGGTATCGACCGTAAAAGCGGGATATGCACCTCCGGAAAAACGAGGCTCTTGAGAGAACTGGTGCTGCCCTTGTCGCCGGTGAGCACATAGAGCAAAAAGATGGTAAATCCGCTGGCGAACATATTCATGGCGATGGCGCCGAGAATGATGTCGGTCTTGAGCTTCAGATGGAAATAGCCTAGGGCCGCCCCCATGGCAATACCGATCAGAATTCCTGCCAAAAGCGCCAATAAGAGACTCCCGGTAAAGGCCCCGACAATGACCCCGAAAAAGGCGGACATAAGCATCATTCCCTCGAGGGAGATGTTGACTACCCCCGCCAGATCAGTAATAGCGAAACCGAGAGCCGGAAAGATCAGGGGTGTCATGACACGCAAAACAGCAAAGCCGAAGTCGCTGGAAAAAATACTATCAAGCAAGGGACTCATCACCAGCCTCCTCGCGTTTTGCTTCATTTACCGTCAGTTTGTATTTGAATCGTCCCAGGAAGGCCTCGGCGGTAATCAGGATGATTATGACCGCCTGAATAACCGTTACCAGTTCGAAGGGAACATCAGCCAACAGGTTCAAGCTCTGCCCGCCGACCCGGATATACGCCAGGAAGAACGAGGCAAAGATAATCAGGATCGGATGTTCACGGCCGATAATAGCCACGATAATCCCCTCCCATCCGTAACCCGGACTCATCTGCCAGTTGAAGCGGCCGTGGATTCCCATAATCTCGGTCATGCCGCCCATACCGGCAAGCGCTCCCTCGATCACCTGAACGAGAATGATGATCTTGAAAATCTTGATTCCGCCGAAACGGGAAAACCCCTGGTTATGACCGGTCATGCGGATCTCGTATCCGAGGGTGGTATGGAACATAAGATAATAGATCAGCAGGGCCGCTCCAAGAGCGAGAAACACCCCGTAGTGCATCCTCGTCCCTTCGAGAAACTGAGCGAGCCGCGCCGATTCGGGGAGGCGGTATGAAACGAGAAAACCTGCTTCCTTATCCCGGAAAAAGTTGTTTATCAGGTAGAGGCCGAGAAAATACGCTACGTAGTTCATCATCAGCGAGGCAACGAGCTCGCTGGCTCCCCATTTGGCCTTCATAAACCCGGGAATGAAGCCCCAGGCTGCGCCCGCCCCGGCTGCTACCAGGAGCACGAGGGGAATATGGATGAAAATAGGCATAGAGGTAGAAACGGCAAAGGCCGTTCCTACTGCCGCACTGATAAAAAGAGCTCCCTCGGCCCCGATATTGAACTGCTTTGCCCGGAAAGCTACGGCAATCGCAATACCACAGAAAAGGATGGGAGTAGCATTTTCCACGATGTTCGACAGCCGGGATTTCGAAAGCAATGGGGCTATCAAAAAGGATTTCAGGGAAAAGCCGGGCGTTTCGCTGATAACGTAGATCAGAAAAATACTGATCACGATGCCGAGGGCTATGGCAATCAGTGTTCTGATCAGGGTGAAGTTTCTAAGAATGAATTTCTGCACCGAGATCCTCCTGACGTTTTACTCCGAGCATATATGGGCCGAGATCCTCAGCGCTCACCATGCTCGGGTCGGGTATATGGGCTACGATCTCTCCGTTGTAGATCACCAGAATACGGCTCGAAAGCTTGAGCACCTCGTCGAGGTCGGCCGACACCATAAAGACGGCCTTTCCTTCGTCCCGCACCTGCCGCAGCAGGCTGTGAATATGCTCCTCCGAACCGACATCCACACCGCGGGTAGGCTGGGAGGCGATCAGCACATCCGGATCGGCAGAGAGTTCCCGCGCCACGACCACCTTCTGGATATTCCCCCCTGATAGAGAATTGACCGGGGTATCAACATTCCGGGTCAGGATATGAAAACGCTTTACCAAATCCAGTGTGTGATCGGTAATTGTCTTCCACAACAGACGAGAACGGCGTGAATAAGGAGCTTTGTAATATCGGTCGACGATCAGGTTTTCCTTGACCGAGGCCTGATCGGCTACCCCGTTTTCCATCCGGTCTTCGGGAATGTGGGCAAGCCCGATTTCTCTGACCTTCCTCGGGGAAAGCCCTGATATCGCTTTGGACCGGACAAAGATTTCTCCGTCCGTCGGCTGGAGAAGGCCGGTAAGAAGCTTGACCAGTTCCGTCTGTCCATTGCCCTCTACCCCGGCGAGGCCGAGGATCTCTCCGGCCCGAACGGAAAAACTCACATCCTTGAGCACAAATATTTCGTCCTCGTTTACAAAAGAAAGGCCCTTGGTCTCGAGCACCACTTCACCGGTTGTTTCACTCTGAGGAATCCGTTCGGTACGAATGTCCCGTCCCACCATGAGATGGGAAATATCCTCTTCGCTCAGCTTTGCCGCATCTTCGGTAGTGATTACCTGGGAATCCCGCATCACCGTTACCCGGTCGGCAATCTCCTTTACCTCCCGAAGCTTGTGAGAGATAAAAAGGATTGTCTTTCCATTGGCTTTGAGCTGCTTCAGGGTCCGGAAGAGCACCTCCGTTTCCTGAGGAGTAAGCACGGCGGTTGGTTCATCGAGGATAAGCAGTTCGGCTTTCCGGTAGAGGGCCTTGAGAATTTCCACCCGCTGACGGATCCCGATGGGCAGATCCTTGATCTTTTTATCCGGAGGAACCTCGAGACTAAAACGCTGGGCCACCTCTCTGGTCAGTCTGATCATCTCGTGATCATCCAGAAAGATCCCCCGCCGTTTCGGTTCAATCCCAAGAACAAGGTTCTCGGCCACCGTCAGGTCGGATGCCAGCATGAGATGCTGATGAACCATCCCGATACCTTGCTGAATAGCATCGTCGGGACTCTTGAAATTCACCTCTTGGCCCTGGAAACTGATCGTGCCGTTCTGAGGACGGGTAATACCGAAGATCACCTTCATCAAGGTCGACTTGCCCGCGCCGTTCTCGCCGACAATCGCGTGGATGGTCCCCTCTTCCACCGAAACGCTGACATCCTTGTTGGCAATCACCCCGTCAGGATAAATCTTCTCGATATTCTTTACTTCAAGAATTGCAGCCATAGATGCTCCCGAAAAAAACGCGGGAGAAGTTTTTCCGTCCTTCTCCCGCTGGATTCAATAATTCATTCTCGTATCATTTACCGATAGCAGTACCGACGCTGATCTCGCCGGCTTCGATCATATCGGCGATCTCCTGGACACGATCGCGGTATTCCTTCGGCACCAGGCGCTTGTAATTTTCGTTGTCGGCAACACCGACACCGTTTTCCGCCAAACCGAGTACTTCAGCCTCTCCGTAGGCAAGGGTGCCTTCGATGTGTTTTCTGATTCCACGATAAATGGAAAGATCGACATTCTTCATCATCGAAGTGACGATCCATTCAGCCTTTTCCGGGTCGGTCTCTTTGAAAATCTTGTACTGATCCGAATCCACTCCGAGAGTATACTGTTCCCGTTCCTTGGCCGCATCGATACCGCCGAGCCCTGTCTCGCCGCCTACATTAAAGGTGATGTCGGCGCCCTGATCAAACATGGCAAGAGTCAGCTCTTTTCCCTTGGCAGGATCGTTGAAGGCCCCGGCATAGGAAACCAGTACATCGACATCGGGATCTACATACTCAACACCCTCTACATATCCGACTTTGAAGTCGTTTATGACGGGAATGTCCATTCCTCCGAGAAATCCGACGACCTTCTCGCTGTTGGCCTTGTCCATGTCACTGTTGGTGATCATTGCAGAGAGCGCGCCGACGAGGAAGGAACCCTCGTTCTGGCTGTAGAGAATAGAATAGACATTGTCCAGCCCCTCTTTCGAGTAATCCACGCTGGTGTCGTAGGTAAAAAAGCGCTTTTCTGGATGCATGGGAGCAAGCTTTTCCAGGTATTCCTGAAGCTGCCAGGTACCTGCAATGATAATGTCCCAATCACCTTCGGCCAACTGCGTGAGGTCCGGCTCCCAGCGGGAAGAATCGTAGGAACCCTCTACGGTCTTGGCAAACACGTTGTAATCCTCTTCGGCCATCTCGAGTCCGTTATGAGCTGAATCGAAGAAGGACTTGTCACCGAGAGTTCCGTTCACATACAGTACAACCCGCAGCGGCTCTTCCTTTTGAACCTGCTCACCTTCAGCTTCTCCGGCTCCTTCCTGCTCGCCGCCTGCAAACGCGAGAGCCGAAGCCATCAAAAGCACAACTAGTACAATCAGAATTTTTTTCATCGTTACCTCCTAAGAAAACGGTGACACTTATTGTAGATCAGTTATTCTGAAAAGTAAATCAAGAAATCGCACCTGATCGTACTCCAGAATAATATCCATACTCTCCCCGTCCCAGAGAACCGAGGCTCCACGCATAGTGGTATTCCCGAGTTCCATCCGGAGCAGCCCCCGGATTTTCCGGCTGACCCCTTCCGGGGAAAGAAGAACGGCCATGGCTATCGGATCGGGAAAGGAAAGCCGTGCGGCGCCGAAACGGCTCTCGATGAAGCTGAGAACATTTTTCTGCATATCGAACATCAGATCGCCGGCCTTCGTCCCCTTGAATCCTCGTTCAGCGAGCTTCTCGGGGTCGATCATCATTGCAGCTGCCGGATCCCAGGGTACCACCGTGAGGGGCACACCGCTGTCGAAAACGAACTGGGCCGCCTCAGGATCGGCGTAGTAGTTGAACTCGGCAAAGCCCGTCACGTTCCCCGGGCCGACGGAACCGCCCATAGTCACGACCTGTCCGATAGCGTTTTTGGCCTCGGGATAGAGATTGAGGGCCATGGCAAGATTGGTAAGGGGGCCGAGGGCTAAGACAGCCAAACCAGGATGAGCCAGAGCGGTTTCGGCCAGAGCCTGGGGGGCGGACAAACCCTTGAGTTCGAAAATCGGTGCAGGTAGTTCTACGCCGCCGAGTCCATTCTCTCCATGCACCCCTGCAGCTCGGCGCTCCTCCCCCAGCAGCGCCCGTTCGGCGCCCCGGTAGACGGGTATATCCGGACGATCGAAATAGGAGAGGAGCCGGAGGACGTTATCGCTCACCTGCTGGACTCCTACGTTTCCGGAAAGGGTTGTGACCGCTTTCAACTCCACTTCTTTGCTTGCCAGCGCCATCATAATGGCAACAGCATCATCCACACCACAGTCGGTATCAATCAGTAATGGCTTCATAGTCCCATTGTTTCCGGCCGTTTTCTGAAAGTCAAGGACAATTCACTCTAAAAGGCAGGTTGAAACAAACCGGCACGCGCTCATCATCCGCCGGCAGACAAGCTTCGCCTGAAAACTTGCTCTTCCGGGGAAATATATAGATCTTTTTCGTATGAGAGGAACTACTCGGAGACATGGACTTATTCCATTCGTCCTCTTCCTTCTGCTCACCCTCGTTCCGGCCTCTTTCGGCGAACCTGCACAAACCCTCGACCTGGAAACGGCAAAATTCGGGGTCAGCGTGGAGGGGCGTCCCCTCGAATCCGTCCGGATGGGCAGCGGTCCGCAGAAGCTCGTACTGATCGGCGGAATACACGGCGGCTACGAATGGAATACGATCGATTTGGTACGCCGGTTTATTACCTATTTCAAGGAAAATCCGGAGGCAGTACCGTCAAAACTGAGTCTCTACCTGGTTCCCAACGCCAATCCGGACGGACTGGCGCGGATAAGCGGCAGCCGGGAACTCCCTGAACCCGGATTGCCGGTGTCGGAGATCAGACCCGGCCGTTTCAATGCCAACTGGGTGGATCTGAACCGGAACTGGGACAAAAACTGGCAACAGGAGGCCTGGTGGGGCACTACCCGGGTAAGCGGCGGGACCGCACCCTTCAGCGAGCCGGAAACCCGTGCCCTGCGGGACCTGCTTCTCGAACTGAAACCGGAGCTGGTAATCTGGTACCACAGCGCTGCCAACGGGATATTCTATGGAGGCAGCCGTTTTCCCGACAGCCCCTCCCGCGAACCTGCCGAGCGGTACGCCGAGGCATCTAACTACCGGATTCCGGAAGGCGGTCTTGTCTCCTACCCGGTTACCGGCGCTGCCGGCGGCTGGCTCTTCGAACAGGGCATCCCGTCCATGGTGGTGGAACTGGCAGGCAGGCAAAGCCCCGAATTCGAACGGAACCTGCAGGGCCTCGAGGCCGTACTCTCCTGGTTTTAGGTCGAACCGGACACCGTTCCCCGGTCCCGTGCCTCTCTGCGGTGCAGGGAAACAAGAAAAAAGCTTAGAGCGGCTGTTCCTGCAAGCAGTCCCAAAGGAAAGGCTGCCGCCGGTACCCGGTCGGTAAAAAAACCGACAACCCCCGGCGCTATCGTCCCCCCCGCACTTGCTGCAAGCTCGATAGCAGGAAAAACCCTTCCCTTCGAACGGCGGGCCAGGGGACCGATCCGTGCCACCATCATGGTGTAAAGGCCTGCTGTAGCGAATCCGAGAAGAGCCGCCGCCCACGGCCGAAAGAGAGGAACAAAGAGCATTACCAACGACAGACCCGCTATGGAAACTACCGCCGTCGTATGGATCCGCGGCGGCCCAAGCTTTTCACTCAGCGGTGCAAGGAACTGCCTTCCCAGAAAGACTCCCACCGCCACGAAGAGCGCCGCCAGCTCGGGCGGATAGACATCCACCGAGAGAATGGCAAGGTAAGCGGGAGTCCAGCCGACAATCAGCGCCTCGGTCCCTACCGTAAAAAAGGCCAGAGCCAGGATGAACAGCCACAGAGCCGGACTAAGCCCGGACCAGCTGCGCTGAGCGCCCTTTTCGCCTGCCTGCGGAAGAACCGGCTCTTCCTCTTGTGCAACGATTCCCCGGGGGCTGCGGCCGGCGGGAACCTTCAGTGAACTCAGCCAGAGCATCCCGGCAAGTACCGCCGGTACCGCCCATACCCAGCGCCATCCGAGCAGACCGAGGTTCACTGCAAGAAAACCGAGAACCGGGGCAAGAATGAGTCCCACCCCGAAGAAGGAATGTACCCGCGTTGTCCACTTTCCGGGCTTTCGATGAAACCATGTCGCGAGCGCACCGTTGGTAGTCGCTATCAGAAGCGTCAGGGTCGGGCCGCGAACAGCGGATATTATCATTACCATGGTGTAGCCGGAGGCAAAGGGCAGCAGCAGAGCGGAGAGAAAAATGATCACTGCCGTTCCCTGGAGAAGTCTGCGGAAGGGGATCCGGTCACCGAGGAGAAACAGAAAACTTCCTGCGAGTATACCACCGACAAAACGTACCGACACGAGGTACCCTGCCTGTGTTCCATCGAGAGAAAATTCCTGTATCAACGAGGGAAGAACAACAGAGGCCTCGCTGGCAAGGTAGCCCGCGGCCATCATGGCGGAAACGAGAAAAAGGAATGATCTTCGGCTGGTCTGCATCTGCTTTTATTATCCTTTCAATTATTCTACAGAATATTCTCTTTCAGCCAGTCGGCATAGTCCAACAGATCTTTCAGAATGAGTTTGTCCCTGGCCCCGATATTGCTGTCATACAGCATGGACATTACCTTCTTGCGAAACTTGCCGAATTCATAGGCCTGTTCGAATTCCGGGGCCAAGAGCCGGGCTGCGCAGATATTGTGCCATCGCTGCTGTTCTTGTTCAGAAAGAAAATCGTAGTAGTTTCTCCCCAGATACCGCTGCAGGAGGCGGGGCCCCCTGGGGTCGCGCAGATGGGGAGGATGATCGATCAGTTCCTGCGGACTCTTTCTTCGGATATCTGCAAAGGCCGCTTTGTCCTCGTCCCCGAAAAAGCTCCCCTGATAGATCTGAAGATCCGGATCCTGATACTGGGGCATTCTGGACAGGTCCTTTCGGAACACCTCCCGCACCTTCCGGGCCAGCCCCTCAGATTCGATGATCCTTTTGTGATTTTCCAGGGCCTGATGTGTGTCGAGTCCCAGGCTCTTTTGCCGGGCATCATCGAGAACCGAAAGGGGGGAAAGGGCCGGACTGCGGTTCAGCGCGATACTAACGAGGGGAATGCGTTCCTGCTCGGGAGCGAGCCTGTCACTGCGGGTGAAGACCAGACGGCGAATCGTATCGACGTCGTATTCAAGAAGCGGAGCAGGATCCGACCGCAGATCGAAGGCGTACACCGCGTTGAAGTTTTCCGGATCGGTGGTGATGGGTGCGACAATGCTGCTGGCCGCTCCAGGCCGGGTAAACAACCGGGAAGTATAAACCACCGGATCAAAGCTTTCGAGGTTGATCATCCGCCGTGCCGCCTCTTTTTTCCGCAGCTTATAATAGTAGTCAAAAAGATCGGGCTGCTTCTCCCGGATCAGTTTCGCGAGCTCCATGGTCGCCCGGGTATCAGAGAGGGCATCATGGGCCGATTCGTGTTCGATCCCATTGGCCTCGCTCAAACGCTCGAGTTTAAAAACAGGCTTCCCCTCATCGTCGCTGAGCCACTGTATCCCCTCCGGCCTGAGGTCATGGGCCATCCTGACTAAACCGAGAACATCCCACCGCGAATTCCCGGCGGCATACTCTCTCCGGTACGGATCAAAAAAATTCCTGTAGAAAAGGTTTCTTACAAACTCATCGTCGAACTGGAGATTGTTGTACCCCACCACACAGGTATCCGGTACCGTCATTTCCCGGTAGAGTTCTGCAGCAAAGTCGGCCTCTCTCATCCCCGCCTCGCCCGTCTTCTTCGGAGTGATCCCGGTTATTAAACAGGCATGGGGATCCGGCAGATAATCGGGGCTGATTCTGCAGTAGAGGACCACCGGTTCACCCACCGGCTCGAAGTCGGTGGTTGTGCGTATCGCAGCAAATTGTGCAATCCTGTCCCAGCGGGGATTTTTTCCGAATGTTTCCAGGTCGTACCAGAGAAATGTTGCGGCCATGAAACACCAGTGTAGCCGATGCGGTGTTCACTGACAACGTTCATTTCCTTTGCGGATTCATGTTTTCCATGAGATAATCTTCTCATCATCCAAACATAGAGGCAGGAGACATTCATGACCCCACGAGAACGCTTGCATGCGGCCCTCAACCACAAAGAACCCGACCGGGTTCCCATCGACTTAGGCGGAATCGTCACCGGCATCAGCGAGGTAGCCCACCGGCGGACCCGAGAGTATCTCGAAATTCCCGGCCGGGAAATCATTATCGACCTCATCCAGCAGCTCGTCCGGCCCGAAGAAGAGCTGCTGCGACGGTTCGGAGTAGACACCCGCTATGTCTATTTGACCGGCTCCCGCGATCATTCGGTTACCGACCAATTCGAGAACGAGAACCCCGAGGAATACACTGACGAATGGGGAGTACGCCGGCGCAGGGCCTACCTGAATACCGGGGGGGCATATTACGACATTGTCCACTCGCCCTTTGCCGGGATGAGTTTGGGTGAACTCAAGACCCTCGAACTCCCGGACCCCTACGAGGCCGGACGCCTGCCCGAACTCTCCGAAGAAGCCCGCCGGCTCCATGAAAGCAGCGAATATGGAGTTATCGTCAATGCAATCGGCTCGGTCTTCGAGTTTACCTGGTATACCCGGGGGTTCGAACAGTTCCTGATGGACCTGGTGCTCGACCCGGAAGCTGCTTGCTACCTGATGGACCGCATGTTGGATTTTCAGCTCGGACTTTTCGATCAGATTTTGGAACAGACGGGCTCCTATGTGGATGTAGTGATGGTCGGAGATGATCTCGGCGGACAAAACGGGCCCACCTTCTCTCCGGATCAGTATCGGAAGTATGTCAAACCGCGTCAGAAAAGGCTCTTCGATTTTATCCGTTCAAAGACCGATGCGAAGCTCTTCTACCATTCCTGCGGGAGTGCCCGGGCTTTTCTCCCTGATTTGATCGATATCGGGGTGGACATCATCAATCCGGTCCAGGTAGCCGCCCATGGAATGGACACTGCAGAACTAAAACGAGAGTTCGGAAATGAATTAACCTTCTGGGGCGGCGTGGATACCCAATCGGTTCTTCCCTTCGGGAACCCCGACCAGGTGCGGGAGGAGGTCAAACGCCGCATCGATGACCTGGCCCCCGGCGGAGGTTACGTTCTGAACGCGGTTCACAATATTCAATCCGACGTTCCCCCGGAAAACGTGGTGGCACTCTTTGATGCCGCCCTCGAGTACGGGGGTTACTGATTTCCCTCTTGTATCGATCCGCCCCGGCAGAACCACAGCAGCCGCCCGCCATCGCTGTTTTACTCGGGAAGCTCTCTGCTCACCTCGGGAATGCCGATTCGCCGGCTCAGCCGCTGGAGTTCCCGGAGCACCATATCCAGGTTGCTGTCCCGAATCGTAGGCAGACGGTAGCGGGCCCGTTTTACATCTTCATACAATATGTCCGCCGCAACCAGCTCCTCTTTTTCTCCTGCTTCGGCAACAACGGTGCCGTAGGGGTTGAGAATACGGCTGCCTCCCCAAAAATCCAAACCCGAAACCCCGGAGGCGTGATTTGCCATACATACCGGGAAACCATAGATCATGGCATAGAATTCTGAGGTAACAGCCCAGCCGTGGGGATTGAAGAAATCACCATCCACGGCGCTGTTTGTAGAGGCAATCGGGAGCAGAAGCAACGTAGTGCCGTGAACAGCAGCTAAATGAACCAGGGCGGGATTCCATGCATCCGAACAGATAAGAGTCCCCGCATTCCAGCGGGGATCATCGAGCTGGAAACTCTCGTAATAGCGCCCTTCGGCAAAGTGTTTTCCCTCCTCCAGCCGTCCGTAGGTGGCAAGGTTCAGTTTCCGATGAATAAAGGCGACATTCCCCGATCGGAGAGCGACCTGGGAATTGTGAAACTGTGCGGCAACCCCCTCTTCCATAAACCCAACCAGCGTCCACATGGGGCCGGCCGCCCGGGCCAACTCCAACAGATGCGGATCATTTCGGTCGAGGGACATATCCACCGTTTGCGGACCTATAGCATACCCGGTAAGCGAGAGTTCGGGGAAAAGAAGAACATCGACCCCTTCTTTCCGGGCCTGTTGAATATAGTCCAGGTGCTTTTGAAAGTTTGTTTCCAGGTTTCCCAGCTCACAATCGATCTGCGCAATAGCAACACGAAGCGTATCCTTTCTGCTCATGCTTCAATCCTCCCAACGGCCGTCAGCGAATAGATAGTACTCATAGAACACTATTCCAGAGCTTGATTCAAGACAGATATTAACCATATATTTATATAGCATGCAAAACCCCGATGGCCGCTTACGGCACAACTACACGCAGGTTTTCGTACCACTTATCTTATTGGCACTCCTCATTGCTTTGAGCTTTTGGGGTTATCTTCTTTTTCACAGCGTAGCCGAGATTTTCAGCATTGTTATTGCCTTCGGGATCTATTTTGTATCGTGGAACACCAGAGAATACACTGATGGGGACCACTTCAGCTTCCTCGGTATCGGCCTTGCGGTAGTAGGAGCTGTGGATATGCTCCATATCCTCGCTTACGAAGGAATGGGGGTATTCCCTGCTTACACGTCCAATCTTCCAACACAACTGTGGATAATCGCGCGGAGTTATGAAGCGGCGAGTCTGCTGATCTTTCCCCTCCTTGTCGCTCGTCGAATCAATTTTCGAATTGTCATCCCCTTGCTCCTTGCGGCCGGAGTTGTGCCGGTTTCCCTCACCTTTTTTCGGCAGTTTCCCGACTGTTTTGTGCCGGGGCAGGGACTCACCCTTTTCAAGATTATTTCCGAGTATATTATTATTGCCGTCCTCGCATCGGCTATTACCTTCCTTTTGAAAAAGAAAAGCACCTTTGACGGAGAGACACTCCGGCTGATGATCCTGGCCTTGTCAGCGACAATTCTCGGAGAGCTGGCATTTACCCTCTACATCAATGTCTATGGTATTTCCAATATGGCAGGCCATTTTCTGAAAGTACTCTCGTTTTATTTCATCTACCGTGCCACCATAGAACGAAACCTCCGGCGGCCCTTCTCCTTTTTCTTTACCGAACTGAAAAGGCAGCAGGAGGTACTATCTAAAAGCGAGAAACGCTACCGGCTGCTTTATGAAAATTCTCCGGCAAGCATCTATACCTGGCGCTATCATGAGGGGGACCTTTTTCTCGACGGCTGCAACAGCACCGCTTCAACTGAAACCGGCGGCAGGGCCAATGGGCTGATCGGCGAAAGAGCACAAACCCTTTATCATCATTATCCCGACGTAAGGGCCTCACTCGAGGAAGCACAAAAAACAGGCTCCGTGGTCAGCAAAGAAATAGAGCATCCTGATTTTCGACTGGATACCCCGGCAAAAGAAGGCTTCCCTGCAGAACTCCTCATCTCTCCGATAACCGACAAGCTGGTCCTCATGCACATCCGGGACATCACCGCCCGGGTGGAAGCCGAACAACTCCGTTCGGACATTGAAAGCATTACCCGCCACGACCTGAAGTCACCCCTCAACGGGATAGTCATGACGATTCAGCTGCTCCAGCAGGACCCGGACATACAGGAAAGGTATGGAAGGGAACTCGAGCTGATGGCCGATGCCGGAGACAAGATGCAGGAAATGATCAACCGGTCACTTGCCCTGTATCAAATCGAAAAGGGCACCTACAACCTGAAACCCAGACCCCTTTCCATCCGGCCGATGCTCGAGCACATAAGACACCACCTCTCTTATATCAGCGAACAGCAAGACATAGACCTGCTCTTCGAATCCTCGGAAGAACAGGAAAGCAGCCAAAACATCCGTATTTTCGGAGAAGAAACCCTCTGTTTCTTCCTTCTAATGAACCTGATCAAGAATGCCGTCGAGGCCTCCCCTCCGGGTGAAAGAGTGCGGATCTCGTACGGGATTAGCCGGGAGCCCGGTTGTGCCGGCAGGGTAGAGATTTCCGTTCAAAATAGCGGGGTCATCCCTGAATCAATACAACCGGTTTTCGGGAAGAAACCCGCCCCCAGCCAAAAGGAAAGGGGAAACGGCCTCGGGGTCTACAGCGCCCGATTGATGACGGAAGTCCAGGGGGGAAGCTTCAGCTGGACCAGCGGCGAACCGGAAGGAACCAGAATAACCATCTGTTTACCGGCACCCTGACGGCGGACCGGCCAATTCCCTATCGATCGAAAACCATATACTTGCTGTATATCAGTTCATACCGGTTCTCGTGGTGCCTGATTTTCCAGATAGCCGAACCCTCCGCCGTGAGTTTCATAGGAGGGAAAAAGGTACGCCCCTCTTCCGACGCCTCGCTGCAGAGAATGGAACACACCCCTTCGCTCCCCCGCCGGGCGTCCGCATGACTGCCGCCGAGCCAGCAATCCGCCGGTGCAACAGCCGCCGACCAGGAATAGGGATCGGAAAAGAGAAGACGGGCCCCTTCTTTCGCAAGCACCCTGCCGGCCTCCATCAAATGTGAACGCGGAGAGGGAACCTTGTCTACGATATTCAGCGATGCTGCAGCAGAGAAGACCGAAGAAGGAAAGGGGAGTCGCAGGGCATCGGCCAGTAAAAAATCCGTGCGTTCGACCCGAATCGGTGCCGCATTCTCCTTGTGCTTCCCAATTTCATTGCCCTTACCTTCAGTGCGGAGAAGAAAACGCCGGGTACGGCGGATGTGCCCTTCAACAACGAGTTCGGCATCGATCACTCCCCGCCTGCGCAGGGTTCGCGCCGCTTCAACAAGACCCGCTGAGAGATCGACTCCGACAGAAAGCTCTGCTGTCCGGCTCATCTCAAAGTTCAAACGGCCCACTGCTGCACCGATGTCGATTATCTGTCCTGCCGGGTTCCCCATAGCTTCACACCAGCACGGGTAGGCATCGCCGGCCTCTTCATCGCCTGCCAGGTCTCCGTAATGAGACCAAAGATAGGAGGCGATTAAATCGGGATCTTCATAATCGGTACGAGCGCTCCGTTGGTTCGCGCCCCCGGAAGGCTCCATACCGCCGGCCGAATCCACAGGGTCGGCGGGGACCGCAGGGTCGGCGGGGACCAGCCGGCCGAGCCCGCCGGTTACCGGGTACACCGCCCCGCACCGGCTGCAGGCAAGAGTCCCTTCGGCTATTTCAGAACTCCCGTCGGGACCCACCTCTTCCGCGCTTACCGAGAGGGCAAGCGGTGTTTCTTCCGGCAGACAGTGCGGACATATAAGCAGGTCAGCAGTTTGGTACTTCAATATACCCCAGCATAGCGGGAGCATCGGTTCCCAGCAAGACTGCAGATCCCCGCTCAGTTTCGAACAGCTTCGATCTCCTTGTTCAGGGCCTCGCGGCTGGGAATGATCGAGGAAAACTTCAGTTCACCGTTGATGTAGATACTCGGCAGCTGCTTCACACCCATCTTGTTCGCCCGGACAATATTCTCGAGGGACTTGGTTGTTTTGTATTCGACCACATCCAACCCATCTCCGTACTGTCGTTTAGCATCCAGGGCCGACTGGAACATATAGGTACAGGCTGCGCAGGTATCCGAATCTATCGTAAAGACTTCGACGAGCGGACGGGGCAGGTTTTCGTAATCGGGAATGTCGATCTCCACATCCGGGACCTCCGCCGAATAATTGGCAACCAGCTCCCGGGTTTGATCGGTCTGGTGAACAGCCTGTTCACAACCGACCGTGTTTTCCACCGGGATATCGTACGGCATATCGCAGCCGGGAGAGACAATAAGATTTGTATTGTCCACTGCATCGAGCTCTTCGATCACAATTTTCATATTGTCCTGTTGGGTTCCGAAGAGCATAACCGTTGCCAGTGGGATGTTTCCCGCCATCACGATGTTGTAGCGGTCGGTGACCTTCTTGGCCTCGGCAATATTGATGTTCTCGTCAATCGAGATCCCGTCGGGCTTGGTTTTGCACATCTCCTCGATATTCTTGGTTGCATCTCCACAGACAAAAAAGGAGGAATAGCGTTTCATCGACCTGATCGTGTCGAAAAGGCGGGTATACGGCGCATTGAGAAACTGCTCGAAATGATCGGGTGATATCTGCGAAACCAGAGGATCCACCGACGCAAGGATATCAGCCCCAGCTTCCGCATAGTAGCCGGCCATAGCCTCTCCTATACGGGTCGTATAATCGATGAGCTGCATTACATAATCAGGATCATCGAAAAAATCCATAAAGATGTTAGTGCCCCGCAGATGAGAAGCCAGAGTGAAAGGACCGCAAAACAGGCCGTAGAGTGCCGTATCCGAACCCACTTCTTTGCTCAGGCGGCGGGCAGCCTCGAGGGCCATCGGGATCCGGCCGTCTTCGGGGCCGGGAATAGTATCAGGTATTGTCTTGTCCGATTCGAGCGGGTGACTGGTAACCGTCGGGGGGGAATCCTCCGACCAGAGCAGATCACAGCCCAGGGCCTCCGCCTCGATTTGAAGATCAAACATAACCGGTTGCCCGTCCGGAATATAGAGCCGGTGTGCCTCGAGAAGCGACTTCGTGAGCTTATCAAGATCGGTGTAGACCTCTTTTGCCGAAACCCCGATCAGCTTTCCTGCATGGACCCCTGCAAAGGGGACCCAGGGCACATTGTCCGCTTTCTCATGTTGAAAAACCTTAAGAACCCGTTCTTTTCCCGTCATCTTGTCTTCTCCTGTAAAGAAAAAATTGTATCCACATCTGTTCCGTTCGGAAGGATTACACTCAGTCCCTCCTTCGGCTTTTTATCATGCGTTTTTCCTGCCGCATTCTCTTGTGCCGGCTCTTTTGCCGGAGTAATCGAGAACTGAGCTCCGGTAACACTCACTGAACGAAGTCCCTCTCTCGTTTTGAGGAAGCCCTTGATCCGCAGAGCTTTCTCCGAAGCCTTTTCGAGGATACTGCGGAGCTCCGACTCATCGAGAAGGCGGTCCGGTCTCCACTCCGCCGTTACCGGCCTTCCACCACCGTCCCAGCCTGCAAAAAGCTGAAACGTATCGCTGCTCCTGTCGAGCGGTTCGGGGGGTAATTCAGCCGGATCAATAGCACCCTGCACCGTTTCTATCACCGGCGGTTTGTCGTTAATCGAACGGATGCTGTCGCGGACAGCCTGCAGGTCTTTCCCGTTTACCAGGTCCGTCTTGTTGACTACCACCAAGTCGGCATAAACGATCTGTTCTTCCACCGCATTCACGCTGCCGAGAAGTTTCGGAAACCGCTGTGCATCCACAATCGATACAAAACCGCGGTAACGGATTTTGCCGCCAGACAGTTTCACCGTCTCGTCAATAATATCACCAAGGGCATTGGGCTTTGCCAGACCCGAACTCTCCACGAGAATTGCATCGAGATCATGATCACTCAAGGCCTTCATCGATTTAACAAAGGAGCCGGAAATACAGGCGCAGAAGATCTGCCCGCCGTTGAGTTCCACAATCTCCTCATCTCCAGAGCCGTGGACCAGGTTCACATCAACCCCGAGCGTTCCGAAATCATTGACCAGAACTCCAAGGCGGCGTTCGGACATCCCGGATAGGAGGGCATTGAGAGCAGTGGTTTTTCCCGAACCGAGAAATCCCCCGATAATCCAGAGATCGGTTTGTTTTTCAGCCATTCTTCTCCCCTTGATCGGTATGTTGCCCCTCTCTGTACGGCTGGAGCTTGTACCTTACTTATATAATAATAATATAGGCCCACAGCGTTGCCGATTCTATAAACTATTTTTTTATTTTGGCACCTTTCGGATATATACTGGAAATTGAAATGGAAAGCCTAACTTTTACCTTGATTCATAGTTCCTCCCTGCTCCAAACAGCTGATATTTTTTTTGTCTGTCTCCATACCGGGTTGATCCTTTTTAATACGTTCGGCTGGATTTGGCGCCCCGTACGCCGAGCCAATTTATTCACCCTCGGATTGACCGGCGTTTCCTGGTTTCTGTTAGGGATTTTCTATGGAATCGGCTTCTGCCCCCTTACCGAATGGCACTGGCAGGTGCTCGAAAAGCTCGGGAGAAGCGGTTTACCCCGTTCTTATACCGAATATCTTGTAGAACGACTAACCGGCATGGATTTCCAAACCGCATTGGTAAACACCGTCACGGTGACGGTGTTTTTTGCATCTCTCGCTGTTTCCCTGTGGATGAATATCCGAATGCACAAGCGCTGGCGCGAATATTCAACCGCCTATAACCAAATTCCACAAGCTTTGAACCACTAATTATTGATTAAACAGCGCCGATGTGTCGTAGATTTCCAGATTGTCATCCAGAAAATCCGTAAATGCAAGCAGCCGGTCGTCCGGAGAGAGATCGAGACCGGTCGGCTGATTTCTGCCCCATATCCAGTCTACGAGCTCGAGCGTTTCTGTATCCATAACGAATACCCGGCCGAATTCCGGCCCCTTGAGCAGGTAGGAATCATGATTGTTTTTTCCCCGGGAAGAAACAAAGAGATACTGCCCGTCCGAAGAGATCTCGATGGTATTCAGATTCCAACCGATCCACCGGGAGCGCAGAACAGAATCATCCGAAAGATCGATCCGGAATATGCGCCCGCTGTGCATGTCCGAGGCATAGGCAAAACGCCCGCCAGGATCGAGAACAATGTGCCGCTTTGCACCCGGCCCGAGTTCGAGGGTGAGTTCCCGTCGAAATACAGGCCGGTACAAGGGGTAGCGTTCAAACCCTTTACCGGCGGACGGCGCTGTTTTGGCACCCCTCCTCCGTTCCGGACGGGCGCCTGAATCTATTGCAATCTTTTCAATCTTTCCCGATTCGTACAGACACACATAGAGATACGTTCCTTTCGGGGCTACGGCTATTCCCCGGGGAACATCTTCGAGGCCGATGGTCCGCACAAGCCTTCTTTGTTCAGGATCGATTACCGAAATGTCTTTTGTTACCCAGTTGGACACGTAGACAAGCCTTTCCTGCGGACCAGGGCAGATCACCTTGCTCCAATGACCGCCGGTATCCACAGAGCCTCGATAGTCAAGATCTTCCAGCCCGAGTATGTGAACCCGGTCGGTGGTCATCTGGGAAACCCAGAGCTCTCCCCGTTTCGCAAGCACAGCCGTCTCCACAAATCCGAAATGCCGGCGGTTCCCGGGCGGCAAGCGAAGGGGTTTTCCTTTCCGGATACTGATCCGCCTTCCATCTTGGCCCGATCCGGCCTCCCCTCTGTCATAATAATAGACATCAAGACCCGGCCCCTTGAGCTGGGCTACGACAATCCGCCGGCCGCCGGGCAAGAAACGGACGCTCTTCGGCTGACCGCCGGTAGGATATTCACCGATCGGAGCAAGGCGGCTCTGATCTTCGAACCGTTCAAGTTTTATTTCGTAGTTTTTCTTTCCGCCGGATTCAGCATGATAGAGCAACCGGGCAGGATAGTAACCGGGGGCCTTGAACACGAACGTGAGCGGATCATCACCCGGCCTGCTTTCGGCTTGAAGGGAGTATACCCTGCTCCCGTTTTCCCCGGCCCGAAAAGCAAGCTTTTCTCCCTGATAGTATAATTCTGCAGAAGGAGGAAACACCCGGACTTCCAGCTCTTCCGCTGCCGCCGTGCCGGTTAAAAACAGAAAGACCACCGTCCACCCGAGAAGGGCGGCCGGTACAGAAAAGAAACGCCGGATCAAAGGAGCCGTGAAATTTTTACCGTCCATTCTGAAAGCTCATGGATACCGATCTCTTTCATCCCCCGGACATAGGTCTCGAGCCTGTCTCCGATCGGTTCGCGCCAAGGGGGAGGGATCACATTCTCTCCGCCGAGCACACCGATAACCGTCATGATCTGTGCAGCATTGCAATCCACATCCTGGCCCTCCATAGAGATTATCTCGAGGGTCTTGCCGAAATCGCCCCCGCCGAACCAGAGGGCTACCACCTCCGCCGCAGCATTCGGGTAGGCATGCACCCAATTGTAACGGCGGTACTCGTACTCGCAGGCGCGCCAGGCCGTTTCCCAGTCGTTTGCATTCCGGCACTGCCGGAGGGCAAATTCCAGGACCGAACGATATTCGCTTTTTTCGGGGATCATGGCTATCGATGTCCGGACGATCTGTCGAACAGTCTCCTCATCCGCCGTGCTCCCGCCAAAAGCCAGGGAGACTATCAGGGCATTAAAGACCTCGCCGAGGACGCCGTTGTCCGCGTGAGAGACCCGCCCGTCTACCCAGGCCAGCCATGCGGCAGTTTCAGGCTCCGCCGGAGCCACAAGACCGCAAACCGCACCTCGCATCTGGGCTCCGATCCAGTCGGTAAAGGGATTGCCCGCCTGCGCACTTTCGGGCGGGGTCAAACCCGCTTTCAAATTCTCCAGGGCAATCAGCTCCGCCGACCAGCCGAAGGGAATCCGGGCGGCCCACTGTTCACCGATGGCACGGGAGGTCAGGCCTTTTGCCGTACCGGCCTCGGCAGACTGCCCGGTTTCACCGCCACCGCCGGCCTCTTCGACCGCCAGAAGAAAAGCCAACTCGAAGGTGATATCGTCATTGAGCGTACTGGGAGGATAGACATAGGAATGGACCTCGCCGAATGCCTCGTGCAGCCGGTCGGTTGTGTAGCCTTCCAAGGCGGTTCCGTGAGCGCCGCCGATGATTTGGGCCAGCCATCCGGCGTAGACCCGCTCCAGATACTCATCTTCAGGCAGCGCCTCTTTCCGGGGTCCCGCCGGGGAGAGTGGCCCGCCTGATGCGGGTGTTCCCTCTGCCGAAGCTTTTGCTCCGTTGGAACTTGCAGCCGCAGCAAAGTCCGCTGCAGCAGAAAAATCCATATCCCGCCGAACCTCTTCCCAGCTCGTGTAATGGCGGAACCGCCAATACCCCGAATCGGGATCCTTCTCCGCCCTGCGCCACAATGCCCGCATTCTCAGGGCCTGACGCTGCAGCTCGATCGAGTCGTCTGACTCCAGCGCCTTGAATCCCTCCTCGGCAATCTTCCTCCATTCGGGATCCACTCGGTAGCCCCGGTTCTCCAGGGCCTGCACACCGGCCACCAAAAGGTGTTCGGGAGCTCCCGAACCGGGAACCTTCGACCTCCACAGCATCGAGGCAAGCCCGTCCTGAAACGACTCGAGCCGGCCCATGAGCTCCCAGGACCGGTCTTCGGCCTGCCCCTCAGGGGGACGGGAGGCCTGGAGGGTCTCGAGCTCTATTTCCCAGGCAGCCTTTTTTGGACTGAGGGAGACCCCGTCGATCTTCAGCTTTCGCGAGCTGCCTCCGGCGTCTTTCTTAGCATCCATGCCTCGTTCGTTCACTTCCTCACCCCTTCACTTATTGTCATAGGTCTGCATCGGTCCTCCCCCTCTGTCCTTCAAAAGCGAGGAACCGTGCTCGGCGATTTCGTGAAAGAGGTCGTCGATATCAACAGTTAGCAGCCTTCCCTCGTGGACCACGACCCTCCCGTCTACAATTACTTTTTCGATATTCCGCTCACAGAGGGAGTAAAGAATATTTGCCCAGATATTGTGAACAGGCTGCATATTCGCCGTCTCCGGATTGATCAAGAGCAGATCAGCGGGAGCACCCGGAACGATGTCTCCATACTGCTTTGTCCCGAGGACCCGGCCGCCGCCGCACAGAAGCGGTATCATCTCTTCAATCTTCCCTGATTCCGCACTGCCGCTCGAGGCTTTGGCAAGCAAAGCGGCATCCCGGCCCACCTCGAATATATTCATTGTATTATTCGATGCCGCCCCGTCACTGCCCAGACCGATTCGGATGCCGTTTTTCAGAGCCCTGGGGGCCAGGTCTTTCACGTCCCCGAACTTTAGATACGTTTTGGCACAGTGGGCAATCCCGCTTTGCCGGTCTGCAATCAGGTCCAGGTCCTCGTCGGTGGCATGGTAGGCATGGGCAAGGATCGTACCCGGGCGCAGTACCCCCGTATCGGCAAGAACCTGAACCGGTGTTTTTCCCCGGTCAGCAAGGCTGCGGCGCACCTGGTCCGGCTCTTCAGAAACATGGATATGCATCGGCAGTTTCAACTTCTCTGAGGCTTCCGCCACCCGCTTCAGAAAATCATCCGGACACAGGTAGGGAGAGTGAGGGCCGAGCGATATAGATATTCGACTGTTGCGACCCGAGTAATCGGCGCTGAAAGCAAGAGCCCGTTCGAGCTGGGCATCGGCCTGTTCCCCGACCCCGAAAACCGCCCAAGCCAGATTCGCCCGGATACCCGATTCCTCGAAGGCCTGAAACACCCGTTCCATGGAGAAATAATGATCGGCAACCGTGGTCACTCCCGCCCGCAGCATCTCGGCAGCGCCCAAAAGGCTTCCCAGGTAGACACCGTCCGGGGTGAGGTTGCGTTCGTACATCCAAATATATTTATTAAACCAGTCTTCAGGCACTGCGTCTTCCGCGGATCCACGCAGGAGGGTCATCGCCGTGTGTGCGTGGGTGTTTACCAGCCCCGGCATCAGATAGCGGCCGGTACCGTCGATCACCTGCTCATCGGTTTCCGGCCGCACCGGCTTGCCTCCACCGGGCACAGAACCCTTTCCGGTTTTTCCACCCTCGAGGTCCTTGCCCACGGCGGCGATTTTGCCGTTGCGTATCAGAACATCCACTTCGGTGCGGACATCCACACTGGCACAAGAGAGAGCTGTAACATTTCGAATCAACATAGCTTCGATTGTAACGGTTCACGGCAGACTGTCAAATCTTCTCTTCCTGAGATGCCGCCTGCGTTGTCGGAAAGCATAAACCTAGCTCGCTGCCTCAGCCCTCAAAAAGAAAGAGAGCCTCCTCAAGGAAGCGACTCGTGTGCGGCAAGCATGCCGGTCGGGACAAGCCCCGCCTTCCCAGGCAACAGTGCCTGTACGGCAGCAGCAGCTTCCTCGGATATTTCGCTTCCTCCCAGAGGGTCGGCAATGGAACGGCGGACTGAGAGCATGTTTCCCCATGCAATCTCGTAATCTTCCGCCTCGACTCTGGCATCCTTCAGACTACGGTAATGCTCTACCAAAGGGCGGAGGTTTCTGCTCTGCTTTTCATCCTGCTTCTTATCCAAAAAGACATCGAGTTCGATCAGGGAAAGGATAGGCTGCGCTTCATTTAAGCCGGCAAACCAGTTATTCTTGATTGTAAAACTTCTTTCGTGCACATACTTCTGTTCTTGCGGGTAGAGGTAAGGGATATGCACCGGTATCCCGGCAGTTTCATCTTCGCCGACCTCCACCATTTGTGAATAGAGCTGAAATCCCGAGTCGACCTCTTCGACGATCACCTCGTAATTGTCTGCCGGGATCCTCTCGAGAGCGGTGATGTTTTCTCCCATATCGTTCCCGTCAACGGTCACCCGGTAATCCCGGTTCTCTCCGCTCGTGGTAAACGCCAGGGATCCGAAGGCTACAACCTGTTCGGTAAATCCTTCGAGCAAACGCACAACAAGGAAATCGGTGAGATCAAAAATTCCGAGATACCCCCCAGCTTCTCCGTCCACAACAACCATTTCCCGTTCTTCTGCCGCGTTGTACACCGAAAGCGAAACCTTGATCGAATCCCCGGTCTCGGTAATGGTTCCGGAAAGCAGGTTGTCCACGGAAAACCGATCTACCGCAGCTTCGGCGGTTTCGATCCCCGGCCAGGAATCTTTCGGTACCGGTTTGAACTCATAACCTTTCATCAGCGTGAACGTAGTCGACAGAATATCTTCGACTACCGAAGCGAGCTGCTCGGCCTGCACCGAACCGCCATGTCCGATGGGGCGAAGGGTTACACTCGCCTTCTGCTGGGCAAAGGCCGGCAGGCCGAACAGAAAGAAGAGCACAATACTAAAAAGGAGGAATCGTCGAAACAGAACCGCCTTCTTTATCATGGCGAATCTTCCTCCAGACGCAGAGACACGGTACGCTCCACTCCGCCTTGAGGTTTTTCTTCCCCGCCGAAGTGCATACACCCCCCGAAGAGCCGATCATAGGAGGGAGAATAGAAAAGTCCCTCCAGAGACTCCCGATCCATTTCGCCTGCAGCAGGAAGCACGATGAGGGCATAATGGTCGATTCTGTCGGTGAATATCTTCAGAGCAATTACCGCCTGCTTCCCGCCGGTAGTCAGGCGATAATCGATCGTCGCCATATCGTTATCCACTAGACGTCTGAGTCTGCCGGATATTGCCTCTTCTGCCGGCAGACTGGCCCCAGTTGAACTGTTGCTGGTTGAACCGTTGTTGGTTGAGTCGAAAAACCGTTCCCACTCACTCGGCATCTCCCGGCCGGAAAGCATGAAGACCGCTCCACTTTCACTGTTGTGAAGGGCAAAGCCCTTCCCGGTATCCGAATACCAGGCCCACGAGGTATCGAGTGAATGAAAGGTATACAAATCACGAATACGTACGTCTTGTCCGAAATACCCGAAATCCATATAGGGTATCAGCGCTCTTCCCCCTGCCGTTCCGAGAGCAACTAAATAACTGCCGAGCAGGTCCACCGTTACCAATATCCTTTCCAGCTCCTGCCGGAACACCGCTGCCTCATGTTCACCGAACGAGCCTGCAGCCTCCTGTAATATCTCGGAATTCATAGAGCGCGAAAGGGCCCTCCCCAGCCCGCTCAGACTCTGCTCCTTCTCGCCGTCCTCCGGCTCCATAGCCAAGAGCTCGAGCACCACCTCACCCTCAGCATTAAAAACCGAGAGCTTATTCTGTTTCACCTCCCGCAGTACCCGCCAGGAATCCGGCAACGGGAAAACCATATGTCTTGTCTGTAACACACCCCGCATACCGGGGGCATCCCCGAACAGATCCGAATCAGCAGTCTGTTCTTTTACGGCCGGCCCTTCTGCAGCATCAGGCCCGCGCCCCACGGTTGCACAGGAAACAAACAGGAGAAAAATCAAGACAGCAGATCCAAAAATAAAAACGGAAAAGCGGCGATACATGCTAATGATCCTTTTTCGAAAAGCTTAACCGATCTCCCACCCCGTTGCAAATTATGGTAGTATAGGATCTATGGGAAAAGACGGCCGGATCGGGTCAAACCAGATCAACGAAGTCCTCCTCATCGGAACTCGGGACACCAAGGATGAGGACCTCCAGTTTCTCCGCCGCCGCCTGGAAGAACAGGGATACCCGGTCACCCTAATCGACATCGGTGTTCTGGGTTCAGAAAATGAGGGCCGGGGCGGCACCCCGGCACAGGTCGACACCCCAGCACAGGTCGATGCCCCAGCACAGGTCGGCACCTCAGCACAGGACGACACCCCAGCACAGGCCGACGCCTCAAAAACCGGCCGGGCCCAACCCAGTGCCCAAACACAGGTCTCCCCAGACAAACCCCGGTCCCGGGTAATTCCCGCCTCTCAAGTGGCCGAGGCCGGCGGATCGGAATTGAGCACACTGCAGCACAAGCAGGACAAAACCCTGGCCATGGAGGTCATGCAGCGGGGACTGGTCCAGGTCGTCGGGGAGCTTCGAAAAAGCGGAGACCCGGCCGGGGTAATGGCCGTCGGCGGGGGAGCCGGCACATCCATCTGCACCGCTGCCATGCGGACCCTTCCCCTCGGTATACCCAAAATCATGATCACCACCCTCGCCTCCGGCGACACCCGACAGTACCTCGAAGAGAGCGACATCATTTTGTTTCCCTCTATCGTGGACATTGCCGGGGTCAACAGCATCAGCGCCGGGGTGTATTCCCGGGCGGCAGGAGCGCTGGCCGGCATGATCGAGGCGAACAGTACCGAAACAGCCGTTCAGCCCGGGGCCGTTGCCGAAAAAACCGGCAAACACACGAACGGGCGTAATCCTGCGAATCTGCCGGTCATCGCCGCCACCATGTTCGGCAACACCACCACCGCCGTCGAGCAGTGCCGCAGCCGCATTGAAGAGCACGGAGGCTACCAGTTCCTGATCTTCCACGCCACCGGCACCGGCGGAAAGACCATGGAGGCCCTGATCAGTCAGGGGGCAATCCAGGGACTCCTGGACATAACCACCACCGAACTCGCCGACGAGCTCGCGGGGGGAGTCCTGTCGGCAGGTTCCGAACGGCTCAAGGCCGCAGCCGGGCAGGGAATCCCCCAGATCGTGGCCCCCGGCTGCCTGGACATGGTCAATTTCTGGAAACCCGAAACCGTCCCCGAGATTTATAAGGATCGCCTGTTCTACCGGTGGAACCCCGGGGTCACCCTCATGCGGACAAACCCTGAGGAAAACGAACGCCTCGGGCGAACCATTGCTGAACGCCTGAACCGTGCAGATCGGCAGCAGGAACCCGCCGGGCCGGCGGCCCAAGCAAACAGCCTTTCCGGCACACCATCCGGGGCAGCACCACCGCCCCCGATACAGATCTTGCTTCCCCTCCGGGGGCTCTCCCAGCTCGACTGCCCGGCAGACCGGGGAGAGGCGGCAGGTCCCTTCTGGTGGCCCGAGGCCGACCGGGCCCTCTTCGACAGCATCAAGAAACACATCGATCCGCAAATCCAGGTGATCGAGATCGATGCAAATATCAACGACCCGGCCTTCGCCGAAGCGGCCGGCAGGGCGCTGCCGGCGATGATGCAGGCCGGCATGACGATACCTGCCACCCACCAACAGGACGATGCAGCCCAACAAAACGGCGGTCGGCCCGGTACCACAAACAATACAACCAACACAATCAACAAGGAGTAACTACATGCCCTTTATCGAACGACAAACAGCCCTCGAACGATTCCGCGCCTCCGTAGAAGAAGGCAGACCCCTGCTCGGATGCGGAGCCGGCACCGGCATCTCCGCCAAATTCGCCGAGCGCGGCGGTACCGACATGATCATCATCTACAACTCCGGTCGTTTCCGGATGGCAGGCCGCGGCTCTATGTCCGGCCTTATGCCCTACGGGGATGCCAACGCCATCGTCGTCGATATGGCCGCCGAGGTCCTGCCGGTGGTCGACCACACCCCCGTCCTCGCCGGGGTCTGCGGAACCGACCCCTTCCGGATCATGCCCGTCTTTCTGCGCAGACTCAAGGAAATGGGCTTCGACGGGGTCCAGAACTTTCCCACCGTCGGTCTGTACGACGGGATGTTCCGGCAGAACCTAGAAGAGACCGGTATTAGTTTCGATCTGGAAGTAGAGATGATCCGGGAGGCTCATCATCTGGATATGCTCACCTGCCCCTATGTCTTCAACGAAAGCGAAGCGCAGAAAATGGCCGGTGCCGGCGCGGACATCATCGTCGCCCACATGGGCACCACCAACAAGGGCTCCATCGGCGCACAGACCACCATCAGCCTCGACCAAGCAGCCGAGCGCATCCAGTCGATACGCAACACCGCCGCCGCCGAAAACCCCGACGTCCTGGTCATCTGCCACGGCGGTCCGATAGCCGAACCCGAAGATGCCCAGCACATCTTCCGGAACACCAGCGGCATTGCCGGTTTTTTCGGCGCATCGAGTATCGAACGTCTTGCAACCGAACGGGCCATCGAGGGCCAGACCAGAAAGTTCAAGGACCTCGATTTGTAGGTGTCTCCGACGGCCGGATCCGGAATGCAGCCAAAACGGGCTCAGACCGAAGGCCGGCCGCTACCGGAATGCAGCCCGCCCGACCACAGCCTCATGATCACCCGGGATCAGGCCGCAGTCCGGCCTCCCCGGAATACAGGCCCACTTAATGGTTCAAAGCTTGTGTAAATACGCCGATACTAAGACTGATGAATGAATCAGCCGTTTCCCCCCAATCACAACAGCAGACATCCCGCAGCCATTCGGCTTCATCAACCCCCTCAGCGGGACTTGAGACCAGCGAGTACATTCCCGGACTCGAAGCCCATCTTACCCGGGTACGCGAGCTATTCCGGATCTATTTCGACAACAGCTGGTTCGTCGGCATTCTCGAACGGATGTCCTTCAACTCCCTCACTCTGCACGAAATCCGCCGGATGCTGGAAATGCGAAGCTCCTACGTCACCGATTCCTATCGCCTGCTTACCGGAGTCAGGGCCCTCGAGGAACTCGTAGCCTTTACCCGCCGCTACGTTCTCCCGGTTATTCGCGACGAACTGGGGGTCTCGGGCTTTACTCGTCACAAGAACCGCAGCCAGGACCCAATCACCCAGGTAGTCAAAGGCCTCTTTTCCGCCACCTTTCCGGCAAACCTCATGCACCTCGAAGAGCTCACCACAGAGCTTACCGAAATGACCCGTCCCCTCTCGAGCCCCAAACACCGCAGCGCCTGAGGCACGTGCAAAATCCGGGCGTGTCCCCGGCCGTTCCTGCCCTTTTCCGCCTCCGTGTTTGCAGACGACTGAGCATCCGGAACGGCCGAGGCCGGTGCAGCGCTGCCCGTTTCGCGCTGCATGCTCCAATTCCTCGGCGGCGCTGCTCCCGCCGGGCTCTCCCGCTCACTCCCGATCGCCGGCCCGGCGGGATCCGCCTGCGGGATTTCCTCTGCGGTCCCTCATTCGTTCTTCCCACCCTTCCTTCGCAGTCGGTTTCCGGACTATCGAATACGCCTGGAGCTGCTTATTGAAATCGTAGAGTTCACTCAGTTTTTGTAAAACAAAGTCAATTCGATTCATCTTGGAGCTTCTCTATATCCACAATATCCTGCTTCGAACTCCGCGCACGCTTAAGCAGGATCAAGTCTTCTTTCTGCACAACCCGGATCGAACCGGCTTCCGACTGCGCCTCATATGCTCGATCGACCATTCCGATAATCTGCTGGTCCCCCGATACGAGGAGGTCGATAATCATGTGTTCATTTTTCACGTTCTTGAATACTCATCGAATACATTCACCGGGAACCACCCATGGAATTATACCGTTGAACAAAGAAGAAATCAAAAACTATCCCCGCAAAGCCGTATCCCGGCTCTCTTGACCCTCCGGCCGGCTCACCGTAGAGTGGTCTCGTCATGCCCATCCCCGAAACGAGCAATACAGCAACCCCCAGTACCGACAGGAAGCACCCCATAGAGAGCGTAGTATTCGATTTCAACGGAACCCTCTTCTGGGACACCCGCCTGCACAATCAGGCCTGGGACCGCTTTTTGGAGCAGCACCACATCAGCCTTACCGACAGCGAGAAGCACCGGATACTCCACGGCCGTTACAACGCCGATATCATGCAGATGCTCTTCGACCGGCCGCTCAGCGACCGGGAGATTGCCGGTTTCATCGAGGAGAAGGAGGGAATCTACCGCAGACTCTGCCTGGAACAGCACATGGAACTCGCCCCCGGCGCCGCCTGCTTCCTCGATTTTCTACAGGATCGGGGGTCCGCCTTTACCATCGCCACCGCCTCGGGGTTGGGGAACCTGAATTTCTACTTCGAACACCTCGGCCTCGAACGCTGGTTCGATATGGGAAAGATCACCTACGACAACGGCACCCATCCCGGCAAACCCGATCCCGAGATATTCCTGGCCGCCATGGAGCTGATCGGCGCCGCCCCCCGCTCCACCATCATCTTCGAGGACTCGGAGAACGGCATCCGCGCCGCCGAACGCACAGGCGCCGCCGAGGTTTACATCGTAAACTCGAACAACGAAGACTACTCTCGCTGGCCCCACCCGGTGATCACCGATTTCGACCAGGTGGACCGCTCGTTTTTTTACTGACTCTTATCAGAACGAGTCTTAGCCTTTTCGGCCAACAACATAGAGGTGGGAATCAGTACTCCCTTTTTCGAGTAACCGGTAACCGTCCTTGGCAATCATCTGAAAAAGCATGTTTGGTTCGAAATACCGTTCATCCACTCCGGTCCGGACTCCTTCCCGCCAATCCACGAAGATGAATACCCCGGCTGGTTTCAACACCGCTTTCATGCTTGCCAAAAACTGTTCAACATCATGAAAATGATGGAGGGCATAAACGCTGTAAATAATGTCAAAGGATTTATTGAGAGTATTGATCTCTTCGGCGGGTATATCTACAAAGGTAATGCCCGGATAATCCCTCCGGGGGATGAAGGGGTCGATCCCCCAGGCCTCTCCTCCGTAGCGGGCGTGGAGTTCTTCAATCAAATCTCCGCGGCCTGCTCCTACCTCGAGGCAAGAGACCCCGGGAGAAAAATAATCTGCAAAGTATTTTTTCAATAGATCCCTGCCGGCCTGTTCCATAGCTGTAGTCTACCAACGCCGAGAAAACACGTCCACCGACCCTGCCGGCCGCGGCAAAGCAGATCATTTCTCCAGCCGGATCTCCGGCGGCGCCGGAAATCACTCCCGAGTTCAAACTTGAGTTCGATATCAGCAAGCGGGAAGCCGAGGTCGTTCCCCTGATGTGTTCGGGAAAGAGCAGCAAGACCATTGCGGAAAAGCTTTTTATATCCCCCCGTACCGTTGAAAATCACATCCAGAATATCTACCGAAAATACGGGGTGCGCAGACGGCTCGAACTCGTGCACCTGCTCCTCCGCTATTCGAGCTGATCCGATTCTGATGGTCCGTCCAGAGTATTCACATCTCCGCTTTTTTTCTTCACCCCGATTTAGTATCCTTTAGGTATGGATCAAATACGAATGCTCGAGGACATGCTCAATTCCAGAACGAAGGAAGGCAAAGAGGGAATCGTCGCCTTTGCCCGGTACCTGCGGGGGACTACCCTTGACGAGCGGACTCTCCCGGTTTACTTAAAGTTTCTGCACACCGGTGTCCCGGAGGCTATGGACGAACTCTTCCAGGACCGGGATCCCGCCTCTTTCTTTTCCCGCTTTGTCCCCAACCGGGACCTGATCACGGAGGTCATCGAGCTGCTCTCCGAAAACGTCCCGAAGCAGGCTGATCGGCGGGTCGTCCTGGCATGCCTGGGGGTTCTGGCCAACGCATACGCGAGTGCGGAGGACGGGATGACGATCTATCCGCTGACGGTGCAGGACCTCTTTCACACGGCAAAGCACCTTACGGCAGGGGACAATCAGGTTTCCGAGATATTGGAAGACCTCCTCGATTCGCTTTCGGCTCTTTCGGCAGGCCGGCACGGAGAACTCCACAAAACGGTCCTGCAACTGCGGGACGCCCACCTGGATGCAACAAAGAAGATTGGCGATGTGATTCCCCACAACATGCTCGTCTGAACCGGCCGTCCGCTGTACGCATGCGGAAGGCCTCAATACACAGGCAGCCGGATGTCTTGTCCCGGGAATACGAGGTTGAACTGATCGAGCCCGGGATTCGCTGCAAAAACGTCCATAACAAACTCCATCCAGGAAACTTCGGCAGGAACGGAGTAGGTCCCCCCGCCGGAAACAGAAACGCCTCCGGCTTTGGCCGTCTGAAACAATTGCCACGTAGTTTCGCCCTCGTTCACCGACCAGAGAGGTCCACTGTCGCTCGAAGATATTTGAAAATCCGATGCGGCGGGTGTTTGCCCGGCGGCTGCTTCGCCGCTTTCGCCGGCAGCAGTCTCTGCGCCGCCCACAGCACCGGCGGACTCTGTCCCCGGCGCCTGGGCCTCGTCGATAGTTCCGCCCCCAGCGGATCCGGTCTCGCCACCCCCATCTTTCGCCGGTATTCCGGTAAAAAGAACGACCCCTAAGACCACGGCAGCCGCCGCTCCACCGGCAGTAAAAAGCATGCTCCGTTTTCTACGGGCAGGGCGGCCCCCTCCTTCATCTCGGCCCCGTTCAGCCGTTCGCTCCCTTCCGGTGTCGGTGGAGGGCGACTCCGGAGCCGGTTCCGGTTCCGGTTGGGTTCCGGGCTTTCGTTCCGGTTCTTCCGCCTGTTCGGAACCGGGAGCTCCGGCCGGCTGGTCTTCGGTTTCCAGGTCATCGATAATCTTCAACAATTCTTCGGTGTTGCGGCTAAAATGGATGGTATATTGGGAGTCTTTCGCTTCCTTTGCATTTGTACCGGAGGGAGTTCGCTCGCCTTCCATCGCCTCGTAATCTGAGCTTAGTTTTTTTTGGGAAGCGCTTTCTTCTCCAGCTTCCCGGACATCTCCATCGGTCCGGCTGCCACTTTTACCCTCGGTTTCGGCCGCTTGAATAGCTGCTTCTTTCGCTTCATTTCGATCAAAAGGGGATTGCCGCTCAGATTCCCGTTCACTGCCGATGTAAGCATTATCTCCTCGGTCAGTCCTTTGCTCTTGATCGGTGTCTCCCTCTGTTTGTTCCGCAGAATCAGCAAGATCGGAGCGTTCGGTCTGTTCCTTGTCGGCACTTGGAGATTCTCCGGAATATCGGCCGACCCGTTCGGACTGCTCTTCACTTTCAGCCTGCTCTGGAGAAAACCTATCTCTCTCTGTTACGGTTGCACCCTCCTCTATCGAAGCAGCATCCATCTCGTTATCCCTTTTTGTCGCGCTTCCAACTGGTTTTTGTCGCCGAGAGATCGAATCCCCATCCGATCCGGTTTTCTCCTCGGATTCACGTGCTGAACGGGCGGCATAATCACTCGGCTTTCGCATATCAGGCTCGTCCGCATAATGGAATTCTTCAGTTAGTGCCTTATCGCCTTTCCCCTCGATCTCTCGGATGATGTTTTTTAAATTCCTGAGGTACACAAAAATTCCCTGAATCACATTTTCCGGAAGATCAGATTCTATCCTGGAAAGGAGGAAACTCAGCATCGCCCGATTTTGTTCATTCAAATCAACTCGACAAAAAATCATCGTAAGATAGAAAGCGGTAGCATTCGGACTGAACCGGGATGTGACCTTTTCAATTTTTATGCCCTGACTGATAGCGCGCTTGAAAGACAAGTAGGGCCGATTAATAATATCGTAGGTAATGTCGTCGGGAAGGGGGCGTTTATCATCAAAGAGCTGGTAACGAAGAAAACTTTGATCACTGTTGTCCAGCCGTCCCTTGAGCAATTCATAGAGCAATTCCGCAGTTCTCAGGTTCCCTTGGCCTAATTTATTGAGTAAAACCATCGATAAAACCAGTTGTTCTTTCGACGCGCTGCTCTCAAGAAACGAATTGCTGATTATTGAACACGTTGTTTTTACGTCTTCCGGGCCGAGTTCGCCGAGAAAATCGTCTATCTGTTTATTGAGTTGGGCACTCCACCTATGCACTTCGGCTGAGGAGTAAATAGATTTCAAATCGTCCTTGATTGTTTCCTCGGCCGGCGGCAATCAGATCACCTTCCCTGCTGGATCAGCCTTCATACTTAAATCATCGGCGAAAAGGCCTAGAGAATACATTTCCGCTTGATATCCACTCGACCTATAATAATTATCAGGAGTCAACTTTTCCTAATAGCTTCTTGTGCCGACAATTGGATAAGAACAACCTCGGTAGGATAACATGATATGAACGAATGGGATTCTGGTAAAGAAGACAAAGACTTCTTTCAACAAAACCGCCAAATTATACTCGACGGTATATTAGGAACCGGAAATCCAATTCAGGTCGGTTCAAGTATGGCTTTCGCAAAATACCTGAGCCACGTAGGCCTAACCTCAAAAAATCACTCCCTTTTTTTAAAAACAATTGAGACCAACAACAAATGGGTAGTGGATGAACTGGTTGCAGACCGGGATCCCCGGCTCATGTTTGCGGTTATACGCCCCTATTACGAGTTGATTCATCGGGCTTTTGAATTGCTTTCGTCATGGCACCCAGGGCAAATCTATTCCAAGGTTCTTTTGACTGTCCTCGGGACCATAGAATACAGCTTTTACAAGCCGGATGACGGCTTTGAGATTTACCCATTAGGCATTACCGACCTCCACAACCTAGGTAAGTTTCTCGACCAGGAGGAAGGTCAGCACAACAGCATAAACGAAACAATTCTCGAAATTCTCGATCGTTTGACCAGGCTCGGTGAATATCAAAGCACCATCCAAAAGAACATACTCGCAAAACATGCCTACAACATCAGAGATTCGTTTTTTGACAATACGAAAAGACTCGAAGACATCATCCCCAAGGTGCTGCTGGTCCGAATAAAACGAGAGGACAGAGAAGTACCTCCTTCCCGAGAATTCATTGATTTTGCCCAAAAAATCGACAATAATGATGAGTAGTCATTAATCAAGAAAGGAACGTCCCTATGAGTATCAGCCCCTCCGACATCCAAAAGGCGACAAAAATAGTCGAAAACAATTCAAACCGACCGACAAGCAATTGTGGAATACCGGGAGGACTATTGGATTTTTCCGAAGACACCAAACCCGCAATTGTTATCGGGGATCTGCACGGCGCCGTCGATAATCTCAAAGCGATTATCAATCACGAAGACAACCTGGACCGGCTCAAAAACCACGAGCTTCGAGTTATTATCGTGGGCGATGGTCCACACAACGACCAAACCGGCCAGATGAAGGAAATGGAGTCCTCCCTCCAGGTGATGGATGAAATCATTCAACTGATAACCACATACGGGGAGGATGTGATCTATATCCGAGGAAATCACGACACCTTCGATGAAAATGTGGCCAAAAGCGCCATTCAACAGGGTCTGGAATTTCGCCTCCACATGACCGAACAATGGGGAGAAGAATACGTAGATGCTTTCGACGAATTCTTCGAGGCTCTGCCGATGTTTGTTATCGGAAAGGGTTTTGTCATTACCCATGCCGGACCGGTTCGTCATGGATGCACCCGCCAGGAGCTGATCGATGTAAAGGACAACCCGGATTATTATCGACAGCTCATGTGGAACCGCCTTCACGAGTTTCGGGGTAATCCAAGCTTGAAGGAATACGGAGAAGAGGATATCCGAAAAACACTCAAGAAACTGAACCTACCGCTCGACACTCCCTTCATTGTCGGTCACAATCCGATGTGGCATACCGGAAATGACACCGGCATTTGGCGGGATATTATCGGAATAAAAAATCACATAATCATTTATACGAATCTCCAAACTCGGGGACCATATCTCTACATAGAAAATAGTCGGATCACGGAAATGTTTGCAAGACCCAAAGCACCAGAGAGGTTTTATGTCAGATAAGAATGACAACATGCTAATAGCCGATACGATCAAGGATCAAACCGTCCGCGATTATTTTTACCTCGATCTGTCGCTGAATGAACTCATCGACAAGATGTGCAACCTGCAGCTTCAAAATATCGGGGATGATAAGTTGGCTCCTTTCTGGGCGAAGGTTCGCGGATACACAGCCGGTATGGACAATGAAGGCAACTCATGGCTCATTAAGGAAATTCCACCTGAAGAAGGCCCTGCTCATAAGACTCAGGAAATCGCCTTTTACATGGATTTCTTGTTAAAGACACCGGCCGCCCCCACTGTCTTGCTCCAACATGGCGATACAATTTACCGGGCGACCAAACAGATTACCAATGCCATGCAGATCGGCAGCTACAACTATCTACAGGAACCGTTCATTAAGATGCTGGCAAATGATCTGATAAATCGCTGGCTTTTCTTCGATGAGGACAGAAATCCGAATAATTACCTGGTCAAACACGACACCGACGGGGAACCCTTCATTATCGTGATTGATTACAACAAAGCGGATTTGGAAACGGAAGATATGAAGATCTTCGGACTCGAAGATCGGTTCGGCTGGCACCGTGAAGAAAAAACTCGATTCCTCACGTTACTGAAACCGGAAAATTTCGAGGGTTTGAGCATCGAAGACTTCGAACAACGCCTATCGTTAATGACCAGTATCGAAGAATCGACCATTCTCGAAATGTGCCGATCGGTGTTTTCCTGTGGCATTATCGAAGATACCGATGGAACGGCACAGAAAATCACTCGCAACCTGCTCAATCGCATCGACTACCTCGATACATATTTTCGGAAATGGTTCAAAAAGCGAAACACCCAAAAAGAAAAGGAAGTAGATGACCGATATTCCGGACTGGGTCAGTCGTTTCTCGATTACTACAAACGGAAGACATGACAATACACTAGTAGTAAGGAATGTTTCAGGCAGGAGATACAATCAATAATTGCTACGTCCTCCACGAGAAACTCGGAGAAAACGATGTTTTCTCCACATGGCGGGCAAAGGCTCTCTATTCGCCCAACGACTTTTCATTGACCTTTTTCACCTTTTCCGAAGAAGAGATCGCAGATAACACGTTTGAACAGTTTCAGCAGGTTTTTTTTACCCTAAACACCTTCCAGAGTCCCTATATTCACACGCCGTTCGAATTCGACGAGTCCCAAGGGATAAAATATCTCTCATTCCCCTGGATATCAGGTTATTCCCTTCGAGAGGCTCTGTCGGAACAACTAATCAACGATTATAGTCAAATTGTAAATATATCGATCAACCTCCTTCGCGCACTCTCAGAACTCGAACGTATCGGTCTGCGTCACAATTGCCTCTCGCCACGGTCGGTTGTACTCGAGACATCATATTTCGAATACGGCTTAGTTCGTCTTCGAAATGTTGGATTTTCGCCGATCCTCGCATCCCTACCCAACTGCGACTATTGGAAAAGGCTCGAGCCATACCGCCGAAAACCGCAGGCAGGTGATCGTGGTCATGAACAAGATCTCTATGCAGCCGGGATTCTCATAGAAGAGATGCTTACATCCATCAACACCGAAGAAAATCTATCAGAGTCGGGTTCCCTCCGGCAATTGAGCCGGAACATGCAGGAACAACCGGAAGCCTTCGATTCGGTTGTTCACGTTCTCAATCAACTTCTTCAGTCCTATCCGGGAAAGCAGGTTGTCGATTTAATTCAGGAACATATTGCTTCTACCGGCTTGGCGGAAAAATCGAACAAAAAACTGCTCCAGACGATCGAGAATCGCTATACGGAGTACAAGAATGCCGCCTACGAGAAACGGAGAACTCGGATCCGGGAATTGGAAAGCAAAAATCGCATGTTAGAAGAACTGCCCGAACAAGAGATTATTCCGGAAACCTCTCTGAATATCAGGGAGGAAGTAGAAGAGCTGGAACCGGCAGGACCGAACCCCGAAATCGAAGAAACACCGTCACAGGCATCACGAACAACAGAAAACGCAAGATTGCTTACGAAAACATTGAACGCTGTGCGTCGATTTTTCCGTCGAGGAGGAAAAAAGAGATTTAGGCTCTCGAAAAAACCTGAAAGCTTTGAAAAACCACCACAAAGCGACAGGAGCGAAGCAAATCTACCGACAGTCGACGGCGACCTGAAGCATACGGGCGAACCTGATGAGAAAAACAGAGTGGCAACAGTCGTTCAGCAACTCACGGCCCATTTTACCGGCTTATTCAAATTCCGCTCCCGCTCTGAGGTTTCCACCGCCTCTTCCACTACAGCTCCATCGCCGGATTTCGAAGAAAACGACACAGCCCCGCAAACCACCGAGATACCCGAAGTCAACACCGAACGGCCATACACGTCCGGTACCACTGAAGAAGAATACTACCGCAGGCAGCGGAAAACCCCGGGGTCGGGAACCGAATTGGGCAGCTACATGAATCAACAGGCTCAAGCAAAAAACTTTTCAGCCCGTTCCAGGGAACAATCAAACAGCGATTACGCCCTCGGAGAGGGCCCAGACTATTCAACCCTCGAACGCAGGGATTCCGAGGACGCAAGTGGGCCCTCTCAAAATATAGACTGGAACGAAAGCCGGATTCGAAAGGATCGGGAAACACCTCAATGGTTGCACTCACATACAGACGAGGAAGGAGAAACCAGGGACCGCGGACAATCGGAACGCAAACCGGAAGACTACACCGTACCCCAATCGCTTCCTCCGAAACTCGAGCAACAGGGGCCGAAACGGGCTGCAAGCGACCTGCATCAGGAGCCGTCAAGCACAGAGGACACGAAAAATCCGGCAACCCCACCAAGACCTGTGGTCCCTCAACCGGAACCCGATACAATTCAGCCGGTTGAAAAACCTCCAGAAACCGACGACACGGGGCAAGGTCCGGAACAACCGATGAGGCCGGCGAAGAAAGGGTTTTTTGCCCGTCTCTTGAGCTTTTTGCAACGTATATACGGTTTTTTTACCGGTAATGCCGGGAAAAATCGAGACAACTAATACTACTCTACTACTCTATGAAGAGCCGGCATAAAACAACCCGCAACTTGTAAGGCCGCGGGTTTATTGGCTTTCTCTTATTGTTTACTCGGGGGCGTTTCTAACTGAGTATAATCTTCAGTCTTCAACAACAGATCAGGTATGGCTTCATCCAACGATTTATTCATGTCGAGGAATTTGCCTCGTATGTTGTTCGCCTGAGTAGCAACAGACATGAGTTCCTGATCTTCCGAGGGTCGACCTGGATCTACAAGTGATGCGATCGTATCGAGAATACTGAGTATACTCGAGTTCAAATCATATTTTTGGTCCTGAGCTTCATCCAGATGCTTTCCAAGGTTATTCACATCCTCCGGGTTCAAAGGATACACTCGGTACCCCTCGAGCGGACTTTGGTATGTTACCTTCAAGAGCCCTAGGTATACTTGCAGAGCCTTTGGATATAGCCCTCCACGCTTTGCTTGAGTCAACGCCCTGAAGCATTCCTTGAGGATATAATAATTCGGTTGAACCTTGATAAAGAAGGTTTCCGGCTCCGCATTACCCAGCAGAGCATCCGCAACCCAATGGTTTCTCAAAGCGAGGATTTTGAGGAAGATCGGATAATTATCGGGATTCACTCCTACCATGCTCAGATAGCGGGCATATGCTATCGTCGCATCCACACCTTCAGTTTCTTGCAGCTCAAGGATATTGGTAAGGAAAGATAATTCGAGCTTATCCAGATCCTCTTGGGTCCAACCGCTCTCTTCCCATCTCTTCATGGATACACTCCTTCGTATGAACAAAGGTGCAGGATTCGGCATCCTGCACCCGATAGTACAATGTTGTAGCTATTCTTCCTTGCTGCTATCTTGCTTCTGAGATCCGGAACCCTGCGAAGATGATGAGGACGTTGATTTTTGACCACTCGACTTTTTCGAAGAAGCAGCTGGTTTTCCTTCAGCTTCCTTCAGTGGAACCTGCTTTCTCGGGTCAACTTCGGGGTCCAACTTATCTTCGGTGCGAAGTAGCACATTCGGAATAACCTGTACGAGATTCTTCGTGGAATCGAAGAAGTTATTGCGGATGTTGTGCGCGTGAACCGCCAAATCTTCCATTTCTTCGTCCTTTCCAAGACCTTCCAGCTCGGAGACCTTGTCGAGAATGTCGAGAATGCTCCGGTTCAGAAGGTCATCCTGGCCTTTGTCCTCGATCAAATGCTTGCCGAGACTGTTTATGTCCGCAACGGTCGGAGCATAGATATTATAGCCATCCAGCGGATTATTATAGGTAGCCTGGAATACACCGAGAATGATTCCGAGAGTCTTCGAATAGATCTCCGCAGGGTGGTATTTGGCTAAAAAACTGAAACAGGTAGCCACAATAAAGTAGTTCGGTTGAATCGAACTCATGAACAGGAAGGGATCCCGGGTTCCCAATAGAGAATCGATTACGTTGTGATTTCGAACTCCCAGGACCTTCAGGAAAATGGGATAATTACTGCTGGTAATACCTATGCTGTTAAGGTAATTTGCATAGGTCATGGCTGCTTCTACAGCTTCCTGTGTTCGTACACCCATTACTCCCTGTAAGAGACTGTACTCGATGCTCGCTATATCTGATTGTGACCACTGTTCTTTCTTTTCAAAAAGCTCTTTCATATTGATTCCTCCTGTAGTTTTGTAATCCTAAACAAACAGCTTTTCGGGCGCCACTTCCTTGGCGATGTAATCCGATTTTACCAGCAGTACCTGTGGAATAATCTCTTCCATCTTCTTCCTCTTGTCGAAGAAGTAGGTTCTGATGCTGTTTGCCTGACGTGCCATTTGTTCGATACTTGTGTTGTCTGTTGTACCGGCAAGAGAACCAAGTCGATCAAGGATATCCAGGATCACGCGATTGTTCGGATCATCTTGTCCGAGCTCCTTGTTGAGATGCTTTCCGAGGTTATTCGCGTCGTTAATGCTCACATTGTAGATTCTGTACCCGTCTTTCGGGGAACTGAAAGCAGCCTGAAGGACTCCGAGAATAATTGCCAGCGTCTTCGGATAAATACCGCCCGGGTGCCAATTGGTCAATAACTTGAACGCGCTCAACAGGAGATAATTATTCGGGTGGATCGAGCTAAGTAACAGAAAGGGATCCTTGTCGCTGATCAGAGAGTCGATCACCCAGTGATTTTCTACCTCCAACAACCGTAAGAAAAGCGGGTAATTATCGTTGGAGAGTCCCGACATGCGGAGAAAGCGAGCGTAGCTAATTGATGCCTCAACAGCCTCTACAGTCCGGCATCCTATCATTCGCTCAATGATGTTTATTTCCACATCCATTATGGCTTCTTTTGTCCATGCATCCTCGATTACTTTTTCTTGTTGTTCATCCATGCAAATCCTCCTACCTTCTGGTCTATGAATTGGTTTATGGAATTTTTGGCTTCACGAAAAAATTATCGGGGGCGGGTGCTTTTTTGTCAAATTTTTTGCAAGAAAAAGGGGTAGTTTTTAAAAAAAATCCATTCTCACAGTTTTTTTCACGTTATCAATAAGGCATACACCGCATCATGAACGGTTCGACACGCCGCCTTTCCGGTACTCTCGGTCTACCGCCGCATCAATTATTCGTTCCGGTTCGCGTCTTACGAATTTTCACCATGAGATTCTTCGTCTTTCTTTTTCTCGAGGCCGAGTAGATCGAGTACTTCGTCGGCGCTGAGTTGTTCCTTCTCCAGGAGGGTATCGGCAAGCTTTTCGAGCTTCGAGCGGTTCTCCTCCAGGGTGGACTTTGCCCGTTCATAGGATTCGTTCAGAAAGCGTTGGATCTCGCTGTCGATGACCTGGGCGGTCTCCTCGGAGAATTCCCTGCCCCGGGAAAGTTCCTCGCCGAGAAATACGTTTCGCTGTTCACCGGAAGAGGCCAGAGGGCCGAGTTTTTCGCTCATCCCCCAGGCTGATACCATCTGCCTGGCGAGTTTGGTCGATTCCCGGAAATCATTTTCCGCACCGCTGGTTATCGAATCGAAAATGAGTTCCTCGGAACAGCGGCCTGCGAGCATCACCGCCAGCCGGTCTTCGAGGTATTCCCGGCTGTAAAGATACTTGTCCCGCGCAGGCAGCTGCATGGTAACGCCCATCGCCATATCCCGGGGGATAATGGAAACCTTGTAAACCGGATCGGTATTCGGGAGCATTGCCGCAAGCAGGGCGTGTCCGGCTTCATGATAGGCGACGATCTTCTTTTCCTCTTCACTCATACTGATATTGCGCCGTTCGAGGCCGAGTATGATCTTATCCCGCGCCTCCCAGACCTGCGCCATGCCGATGCTTTCGTGTCGTTCCCGTGCTGCGAGGATGGACGCCTCGTTGAGAAGGTTTTCCAGATCCGCGCCGCTGAAACCGGGAGTTCCCTGGGCAATCTTCGCAAGATCAACTTCCTCATCGAAGGGGCGCTTGCGCGCATGGATGGCCAGAATCTCTTCCCGGTCTTTGACGGTCGGCAGATTGATAAGCACCCGTCTGTCGAACCGGCCGGGTCGCAGAAGGGCCGGATCGAGAATATCCGGACGGTTGGTAGCAGCAAGGACTATGGTGCTTTCGTTCGGTTCGAAACCGTCGAGCTCCGAAAGCAGCTGATTGAGGGTTTGTTCCCGCTCATCGTGTCCGCCGCCGAGTCCTGCTCCGCGGTGGCGCCCGATCGAGTCGATCTCGTCGATAAAGATGATGCTCGGAGCCTTCTTTTTGGCGTCGATAAAGAGATTCCGCACCCGAGAAGCGCCGACACCCACGAACATCTCCATAAAATCCGATCCGCTCATACTGTAGAAGGGGACATCGGCCTCGCCGGCAATGGCCCTGGCAACCAGGGTCTTCCCCGTCCCCGGCGGACCAACGAGCAGGATGCCCTTGGGGGTCTTTGCGCCGAGACTTTCGTAGCTCTTGGGGTTTTTCAGATAATCAACGATCTCGGTGACTTCGGTTTTCGCACCTTCCAGTCCTGCAACATCGTCGAATGTGGTCTTTGTATGTTCCGCCTTATCGTAGAGCTTCGCCTTGTTCTGACCTACACTGAATATACCTTTCCCCTGGGAACGCATGTTTCGATAAAAGGTAAAAACGATCCACACGAGCAGGAGGATAGGCAGCATATTGAGGAAGATATTCATAAAGGAGACATCTTCCGGCTGAGTGTAAACGGTAACCCCATTGTTCTGGAGCAGAGAAATCAACTCCGGATCTCCGAAGGCCGGGACATAGGTAATAAATGAGCGTCCGGATGCCGGTTGACCGCTCTGGGTCTGTACCGACTGATTGTACTGTCCCTCGATGCTGTGTCCCTTGATCACGACTTCCTGAACGTTGCCTTGCTCAACCTGCCTGCGGAATTCGGTGTAGCTGACCGTCAGCTGGTTCGTGTTGTTCGAGATAATCGTGGTAAGCAAGGGCATAAGAAACAGAAGCGGGATAATGATCATTGTCCAGCGACGCAGATTGTTCGAACCGCCGGGGCCCCCTAAAGGCCCGCCTGGACCGCCCGGACCACCCTGGCCGTTGTTTTGCTGGTTTCCCTGATCATCCTTTCCGCCCTCTCCGCCGGGAAAGGGTCCCTGATCTGAGTTCTGATTATCGTTTCGGTTTTGGTCGTCGTTATTCTGATTTCCGTTTACCGGAGTATCATTGTTCTGCCTGTTGTTCATATTCTACCCTAATATAATAATATCTCTAGTCAGAATCCAACTGATTGGGACGGCTTTTCTGCAGCGGGAACTCCTTTTCCTTCCAGTCACGCACATACTGCCTTTGTTCGCTGCTTTCCGGACTGGAGATATAACTGGATTTCGGACAGTTCTTCCACAGCTTCTCCAGCCGGTCCAGGGCCGCCTGTCCCCGGAGACCATGACGCGCCAGCCAACAGCCGACTACAAGACCCGTTCTGCCTACACCACCCCAGCAATGGAGATAGAGCATACGCCCCGACCCGAGGTGTTCATCAACAGCATCGAGTATATCTTTCATTTTCTCCGGGGAGTCGGGCACCGACTGATCGGTAATGGGAAATCGCTGATACGCGATCGGCCCATCAGGCGGAACGTTAAGAAGATGTGCATAGGTTTCGAGTCCATCCTGCGGCGTCGTTAAATCAATAAACGCGCGCACGCCGGCACGGGTAAGAGCCCCGAGTTTACTGTGCGCCTGTTCCAAGAGAGAATCGCCGGGATACTCTCCTGCCAGGAAGGACTCCGGTTCAACCCAGTAGCTGTTGGTAATTGGTGTTGCTATGTTCATTCCTTTACTCTGAACTATCATCTAATCAGAAATGTCCACACCTGTCGAGTAGAGGGAAAGTTCAGGTGGTTGAGTATCCGTGTTGCCTCACCCAAAATTCTAACCGAAATCTTGACGAATGCGGTCAGCCTGTGATACCTTCCCGCAAACACCGGAAACACTATGGATATGCATCGATTCATGCACAAAAAACGATTGCGCCACACAGCGGGAAAAAGGCGCCCCGCCTATTGGGAAAGGCTCCCTGTTCTTTATGAACAGGGAGCTTTTTTTTTGTCCAGAGATTTTTTATCTCAAACAAACAGGAGGAAAAATGAGTTTCGAAAACGAGCTGCGCAAGGCAGCGAAAGCCGGTGGAGGCTGGTTCAATGCCCATGCCCACATCGACCGGTCATTCGTCATGGAATCGAGGTACGTCGAGCACGCAGACATGGACCCCTGGGAGATTGCCACCTATCCCCTCGAGGTAAAGCAGCACATTACCGGAGTGCTGCACGAAGGGCTTGCCTACAGCCGTGATTCTCTGAAAGAGAGAATAAGCCGCGGACTCGATGAAGCAATTGCCGCAGGAACTCGAAGACTCGACAGCTTCATCGATGTAACAGCCGACTGTGTCGGCCTGCGGGCTCTGGAAGCTGCAAAGGAGGTAAAGGAAGAATATGCCGGGGAGATCGACTTTCGAATCGGGGCCTATCCGATCTTCGGCTTTCAGGATACCGAACCGGAACGCTGGGAGATTTTCGAGGCCGGCTCAGCAATAGCGGACTTCATCGGCACCCTACCCGAACGGGATGCCAGGCAGGGACATATTGGATTCGACGAACATTTCCGCCGGGTGCTGAGCCTGGCCAATGAACGGAACTCCATGGAAACCCATTTTCACGTAGACCAGTCGAACCTGCCGGATGAAAAGGGCACAGAGCGGCTGATCGAAGCGGTGCGCTGGCTTCGCCCCGACAGAAGGGGAAGAGAAGAAGAGCGCGAGCCGAGTGTCTGGGCCGTCCATTCACTTTCGATAGCCTCCTACAGCGAAGCACGATTCCGGCAAATCGTCGCAGGACTCAAAGAAACGAACATCGGCGTTATTGTGTGTCCTACCGCTTCATTATCCAACAAACAGCATCGGAATGTCCTGGTACCTATGCACAACAGCATCACCCGAGTACTCGACCTATTAACCGAAAATATCCCCGTCAGAATCGGAACCGACAATGTCCAGGATTTCTTCCTGCCGGCCGGCAGCTTCGATCTGTACAACGAAGTCTATGTAGCAGCCAATGCCCTCAGGTTTTACAACTTCTCTACCTGGGCGCGGGTAGCTGCCGGCAACAAACCGAACCAGGTAGACAAGATGAGGATGAAAAATGCCGTCGCGAATTGAATCAGCAACCGGAACCACAGCCGGTTCCGGCACACCCCGCTCCAACAGGGAAACATCCATCACGGAAGCGCAAATCTTTCTGACCAGGCAGTGCAACCTCTCCTGCGGATATTGCAATCTGGTGGGAAAAGCCATGGATGAACTGGGCCTCGAGGAATGGAAAAAGGGGTTCGCCCGGCTTGCAGCTCTCGGGATAAAGACCGTAAAAATACTCGGCGGCGAACCCACGATAAAACCTTGGCTTCCTGAAATCATTCGCTCCAGCAGCGAAATGGGGCTGAAAACCGCGCTCCTTTCCAACTCGCTTTTCGATGATCAGATGCTCTCCCGGCTCGTTGATGCCGGCCTGTGGGGCTACTACGCCAGTGTAGACAGCCTTCAGGATATCAATCAATGGGACAGCCAGACCGCAGGGAAGGCAAAAAACGGCTTCGCCATGCTCAAACGTCTTCAGAAAACAAGCATACCGCTCCTTGCCGCCAATATCGTAATTCACCGGAAAAACTATCGGGAAGTACCCCGGCTCGTACAACGGCTTTCTGATGAAGGCTTTTCCTGCAACCTCTGCAGCGTCCAGCACCACAGCGGAGAAGAGCGGGAATTCTCCCGATCGGATGTAGGGGATTCATTACGCTTTTTCCACGAAGACCGGAATGAACTGAAAAACCTTTCAACTACACTCATGTCCATGCAGCAAGGGGGAGTGAAGATCTCCGTTCCTGCAGAGTATCTGCGGAAGATGCCGGAGTATGCCGTCGAGTGCAATTGGAAATGCTCCGAGCTCGTACAATTACGAGTGGACGCCGACGGGGGTATCATGCTCTGTAACGAATACCGGACCGAGCTGGCCGACCGCTGGAATATTCAAGATCTGAGCCCGGCTGCCTACGCAGACTTTCTAAAAGACTGGAAAGAACACCGCCGGCGGCTCGAGTGTTCAGGGTGCTACTGGAGCTGCTTTCTGCAGGCAGAAGAAAACCTCAGAGCCGGCCGGCTGGAGTTCGATTTTATGAATTGACTGATTGGTCAGCCCTCCAGCGAGACAAACTGTTCGGGCCGCATACGGATGCTCGGGGAGCTCACTGCATCAACATCCGGCTCCGGCGTAGAATCGAGCCGGTACCCGATGCGGGCAATGTACTGGACCGTGCCTGCAACACCGAGTTCGGCGGCAACCCGGTTCTTCCACGGTTCTTCTTCGAGAACCTGGGAAATCGGATGAATCACGATGTTCCGCTTGAAGGCGGCAATCTTCATCCGCTGGTACCGGCGACCGGTTTCAATAAGGTCCCTCGGCTCTCCGGAGTCGGAAGAGATAACCAGGATACCCGCTGAATGATCGAGTTGCTTCTCCGTAATGGAGCCGATTGCTTTCCGGTTCGAGTCTTTGAGCATTGTTTCAGGTTTAAAGAAGGCATACCAGAAAAATCGGGCGATTTTCGGCAGACCCATCATTTGCGGGGTCATACCGATTCCCCGTTCACGTTCGGTCTTCTTTGAAAAATGAAAAAGCCCTACCAACTCTTTTTGGACATTGTCTCTTTCTGCCTGGGCTAGGGCTGCGCGGGGAGCTTCGCTCCGGAACCAGTGCGCCTCCCTGCTGCCGGCAGGAAAGAAGGTCACCAGGGGGCTTTCCCCCTCTCCCGGGGTTCTCTTACCAAGGACAGCATCGAGATCCTCCCGTGCAGGAATTCGGACGGCAAGATTCTTTTTATCGGTAACCACCATCTTGAGTAGATTGAGTCTCTTCCGATCAATTGTTTTCCCGTTCTTTCTCAGGTGAAGGCGGGCAACCTCCCGGCCGGTTCGTTCGGAAAGCAGGAATTCCACCTGTGCATCATAACCGCAGGCATCCGCCGCTTGTACCAGCTGCTCGATAAAACCACCGATACTCAGCATAATTTCCCGGTTCTCCGGATCCACCTCGGGCAGCCTCCGGTCTTCGGATACTTCTACGGTAATCTGCGCCCCGTCGACCCGTACCTCCCAGGGCTGCACGTTGTGAGAACTGTCCGCATATTTTGCTGCCTCGAGAATTTCCGGGACATCCGTATTTCCGGTTGCTTTTGAATCGCCTGCTACCGTGGCGCAAGAGATGAGCATTGCAATCAAACCAAGCTGTCCGAATACATATTTCGAATTCATTCAAAACCTCCTTAAGTAACTTACTGGTTACAAAATATCAACGAACAAGCCTTCTGTCAATGGTTTTTGTAACTATACGGTTACTTTTTTCCAGGAAATTCGGCTCCAGCACCCCAACCGTAAACGCATTCGTCTTTTTTTTATTCTGAACGGTCGGAGAAAACGGTACGGACAATATCGGTTGCAGCTTCGAGCAGCCGTTTTCTCCCGGAGGGTTTGCCCAGCGGAACTCCGTTGAATTCATTGATCGTATCACCGCGCAGCCAGAGATAGAAAAGACCCCCGGTAAGGATTGCCAACACCGCTTCGATATCTTTCGATTCCTGCCGCGGAAAATGTTCCTTCAGGTACCTCGTTAGCCGCCTGCCGTTCTGTTCGCGGGATTCAGCGATTTTTCTGGTAAGCGGATTCGAAGAGACAATCTCCCATTTCAGCAGCTCGGCAAGAGCCCGGTTGTCCCTGATCATCTTTTCGAGCCGGGAAAAGATGATCCTGCTCACCTCGTCTACCGTTAACCGGCTCTTTTTTTCCAGCTCTTTCTCGATCCGGTCGATCAAGTCAGGAAAGGGATCCATTCTGTTCACGTATTCCTGGAGGAGTTCCTCGAGCCCCCCGAAGTACCGGTAGATGAGCACCTTGTTCGCCCCGGCCTTCTCGGCTATCGCATTCACCCCGAGGGTTTCATATCCCCCGTCCATCAGAAGATCGTGGACGGCATCGATAAATTTTTCAGCAGTTCGTTCCCGGTTTCGTTCCATAGCAGAGATTGTACAGGGTTATGAGCTTTTTGTCACCATCTGGTTACGAAATAACGTTCAATCTACACCTCGGATTTCAGCCCTTTGTGCCGGTCAAACAAGCGACCGGCACCGTACAATGCAAACACCACGGCAGGGCCAGATTTATAAAGAATACTTACTCAGGCTGTCGATTTGAAGCAGGAATTTACAGGATAACCGGGGCGTGGTAATATCTGCTATCTTTCTGGGAGGGGAGAAGATGCGCAGATTTATTGAGCCGGAACGGAAACAGCTTTTATTATTGGCACATGTGAG
>JAIPGG010000075.1 GCA_021736255.1 Spirochaetales bacterium
AAAGGGGAAAACCTCTATCGACACCCTCCTCAATCTGGCAGGAATCGAAACCTTCCGAAAAGACCAGGACAACCTGGATGCGAGAATAGAATCGTTGACGATTTGAAATGAAACCGGGATTGTCAGTTGCTGCGTAGAAAAGAAAAGCGCCCCGAGTACCGTCGGAATTTTATTGCAGAAAATCTTTCAGTATCCTGATAAAACGCGGAGGATCTTCAATCATCACTGAATGGCCGACCCCCTCGAGAACCGTTAAGTTCCCGTCTGGAAATGCGTCAGCGGTCCTCCGTGCCATGTCTGGGGTGATTAGTATATCCTGATCACCGACCAGCACCTCCACCGGTCCTGTATATACGTTTCCCTTTCCCTGGTAATCGAAACGATCGAGGGCTCTGGCATTTGCGGAAAATGCTTCCGGATTCATCTTTTTCGCTTCTTCAACCAAGCGATTGAGGAGAGCGGTATCCTGCAATGTAGGGGTCACCGCCTGGAGAGCCTTAAACAACAACTTGTCGTTTGATTTGTACTGTTCTATGACCGGGTAGTGTTCTTCAGGTGTATGCAGGCCGTCGAGGGGAGCTGAGTCGACCAGCATGAGCCGGGAAACCAACTGGGGATTACGGAGAGCAAGCGAGATGGATACGGCGCCTCCGAGTGAATGCCCGATTACCGGCACAGGAGTCGGGAGGTTCAATCCGGAGATCAAGTTCCGGAGATAATCCGCATACGTATCGATATCGGCGGTTCGGATATTATCAGAATCCCCGAAATTCGGCATGTCCGGGGCAATTGTTTTGAATCCCTCGATATCCATTACCCCTTCAAACCACAAACCCGACCCAGTATTTCCGTGGACGAGAAGCACCGGCGGGCCGCTTCCTTCAGTCCGATAAGCAATACTCACACCACGTACGGAAATCGCTTTCTTATCCATATCAATCTCCCTTTTCTTCGAATCAGCGCGGTAAACCGCTGGATAACATGCGGCCGATGTCGAATAGGGCCGCTCGTACATCCTCGACATTGCGGCTGAAAATGGATTCGATTCCAAAATAATGAGCAATCCCCATCAGAGCATTAGCTACCAGCTTCTTGTTCCTGCTTTTTACATGACTGAGGCTTTTCTGATATCCCTGCTCGAACTTATCGTAGTATTCTGTTACTTCTTCATTGACTACAAACTCAGCCTCGCGCACAATCGAATAGTAGCTTTTATGCTGAAGAAAGTAATTATAAAAAAGATACATCCCCTGGACCTCCTGTTCAGCACGATTCAGTGAGGTGTCGAGATTGATCGTGATGAAATGACGGGTACGGGAACCGATAGTACGGACGATTTCTGCAACAAAATCCTCTTTTGTCGGAAAATAGAGGTAAAAGGTACCTACCGAAAAACCCGCTTCTTTTGCGACCTCGTAGACATTGACATTATAAAAACCCCTTTTCCCAAAGAGCTTAATGCCTGCTTCAATTAACCTGCTGCGGGAATTATCATCCGGAGAATCAAGGGCAGTAAAATCCTCTTTGAAAATTGCATTTTCATGTTCGATTTTTTCCGAAAACATTCCGTTGAGTATGAGTTTTTTTAACACATCGGATCGAAATTCCAGTTTGTCGTAAATCGACCGCATCGAAACAAACCGTACACCGGAGATAAGAAATATGTATTCAGCTTCTGATATTTCCCTCCCGTACATTCGGGAAAAGTAATGGATACATATCTCGCGCAGTTTCTTTTCGTATTTCGGGAAACGGTACTGGCCTTCCCGATACACCGTTACAAGTTGACGATTCTGTTTCCCGTCCTCGATCATTCCCGATAGAAACCGGTCCAGCTCCTTTTCCACACTGGTCTCGACCTGTTCATCGAGACGGTCCGAAAAGATTACCAAATACCTGTCGAGTAGTTCTTTGAAAATTTTCTCTTTGTTATTGAAATAGTTATAAAATATTCCGTTGGAGAGTCCTGCATGCCGGCAAATTTCGGCAATGGAAACGGTCTCGTACCACCTGCTGGAGAAAAGATCAAGTGCAGAAAGGATGAGTTTCTCTTTGGTGACCGTTTTACCTGTCTGTTTTGCCATATGCCTGCGAACTCCTTTTTTGGGGAACCATGTGCAAAAGCATATAGAAATAAAACGCTTTTTTCTACAGACCGAGGTACGATTTGATTACATGAGGATTGGTCGAAAGCCCTTCGGCGCTGTCCTCCAGAGCTACACTCCCGTTTTCTAGCACATATCCCCGATCTACCGCCTTGAGGCTTTCCCGTACATTCTGTTCAGTCACCAGAATCGAGACGGTTTCTTTCATTTCCGCAAGTTTTTCGAAAAGTTCGCTCACGAGAGAAGGCTGCAAACCGAGTGAGGGTTCATCGAGAATAAGCAGTTTCGGTTTCGCCATGAGAGCACGCCCGACTGCAAGCATTCTCTGCTGCCCTCCGCTCAAGGTTACAGCCAACTGTTTACTCCGCTCTTTGAGAATAGGGAATATTGAATACACGTTTTCCAGACTGCTTTCCAATTCGTCCTTAGCATGCGGTATATATGCTGCACCGGATTCCAGGTTTTCTTGAACGTTCATCCCGGGGAACAACTCCCGCTCCTGTGGAACCAGTGCAATCCCTTTTCGTGCAATATTGTATGTATCGATATTCGTAATATCTTCTTCATTAAAATTGATGCTGCCCGACGTTGGTTTCCACAGGCCCATTACAGCGTTTATGAGTGTTGTCTTTCCGGAACCGTTCGGTCCGAAAAGCCCTACGGATTCATTTCCGATTTGTAGATTGATATCCCGAAGCACATGCAGTTTCCCATAATGACTGTTCAAATCTCTTATTTCCAGCATTATGCCTCACCTCCAAGATACGCTTTGATTACTTCTGGTTTCTGAGAAACCTCATTATAGGGGCCTTGTGCTATGATCTCTCCTGCATCCAGAACAATGACCCGGGCGGTGAGCATTTTTATCACGCCCATTACGTGTTCAACAACACCGATAGCCAGATTATGTTCCTGGGCAATCCGTTTAACCGTCTCTATAAGATCTTTTGTTTCATCACTATTGAGTCCCGCCATTACCTCATCGAGAAAAAGAACCTTCGGTCCACAGGCTAAAGTCTTTGCAATTTCCATTTTCTTGGTTTCCAGAATGGTCAGTTGGCCTACATCCCTCTCAACATGCTCGAGTTTGAGCGATTCACAGGTCTTTTGCGCAGCAACTCCGGCATCTTTTTGGTTCATTCCCTGGGCAAACATAAAACCGATCATCACGTTTTGAAGAGCAGTCAGGTTTTCCAACGGATGAATCAATTGAAATGTTCTGGCGATCCCCATTTTACTCCGTTCATGTGCAGGGAAAGTCGAAATATCTTTTCCGTCAAAGAAGACATTCCCGCTGGTTGGGACATGGATGCCGGAAATGAGGTTGATGAGGGTGGTTTTGCCGGCGCCGTTCGGGCCGATAATTCCCAGTATTTCTCCCTCGGTCATCTCGAGGTCAACACCATTTACCGCCACCAGCCCGCCGAAACGTTTGGTGAGTGACTGTAATACGAGTTTACTCATTTCTTGCTCCTGCTTTTCTAATCCTCGCTGCCAGTCCGACTATACCCTGCGGCATATAAAGAATAACGATCACAACGATAATTCCATAAATAACCAGGTGACCATAGGGTATGTAAAGCTTCAGATACTCCGAAACGATCCCGAGCAAAAGGGCTCCTACGACCGGGCCCATCGTTCCGTAGATACCTCCAAGAAGCGCCATCGCCAAAGGCAATAGAGTATAATCCAGGCTGAAACTGCTTTCCGGAGTAACAAAACCGTAGGTCTGTGCATTTATACCGCCGGTCATTCCCTGTATAACGGATGTGACAATAAAAATGATCACGAGGTATTTGAAAATGTTTACTCCACTCGATCGGGCCACTATTTCGTCGTTGCGAATAGCCGTCAAGGCATAATGCACTCTGCTTCTGAGAAATATTTCCGATATGATAATCGTCAGAACCGCCATCCCGAACATCAAATAATAGGTAAGGTACGGATTCCCTTGAAAAATCAACTGGGGCAGCAATTCTCCTTCCGGACCTCCGGTAAAACCCTTCAGGTTCGTCATGATAATCCGGAATATCTCCGCTACCGCCAGTGTCACAATTGCAAAATACATTCCCCGAAGCCGTAAAACCGCGATGCCGAGAAGGCCCGCAATTGCTCCTGCAATAATTCCTCCGATCAGGATGGTAAGCATCGGAGGCAGGTTCAAATACAGCATACTCAAAACAGCAGCATAGGACCCGATCCCGAAAAAGCCGGCGATACCGAAGGATATCTGCCCGGTCCGCAAAAGCATGTCCCAGCTTACCGCCAGAATCATATACGTAAGAACTGACTGAGCAATAGACTGAGGGTAAGCGCCGGTATAAAACGGAAACGCAACGGCAAGTACGGCCACTGCCGCCATAACGATTGTTTTTATATACTTACTCATGACTCTGTCCTCTTATAAGCGCGGGAAATAATCACAATGACGATAATTGCAAAGAAGACAATATCAGCCCAGCCGCCATATCCCTGAAACGACATGATAAAGCTCTCAGATACTCCGAGAGCAAGGCTCCCCCAGAGAATGGGTTTCAGCTGACCTATCCCTGCCATGGCCACAAGACAAAAAGACTTCATCGTATAGGAACCTCCAACCAGAGGAAAAATCGAATGGCTGGTAAGAAAAAGTGTCCCGATAATACCCAACAACCCGAGAGCAATGCTGAATATTATCAGATACGTACGGTCCACATTTATGCCGACAAGCCGCGCTCCTTTGGGATTCTGACCGACTGCCACCGCCGCCTTTCCAAGCTTGGTTCTTCTGAGAAAGAAAAGTAATCCGGCCAGGAAAAGAACAGCCGCCGCTACAAAAATAAAATCGTACGTCCCAAAACTGAGCTCTCCAACTTTTGCGGAAGCTGTTACATAATCAAGAGAAAGCTTCCTCGGTTGACTCGTTGCTATCAGATTGACTACCTGGCTCAACACCATTGCGATTCCGAAGGTCAGTATGAGCTGGTTCAACTCAGGTGCCCCGAGCACTCTGTGTATGGTTGTCTTGTAGGTGATCACACCGACAATGCCCATTGAAATCAATACCGGAATCATGGCCAACAAAGGATCTATTCCGAACTGAGTACTAAACCAGTACGCAAGATATGCACCGAGCATCATGAATTCACCGTGGGCGAGATTAATAATTCCCACGATTCCGAGAATTAATGCCATGGGCAATGCAACTGCCGCATACAGACCGGCCCCTTGAAGCCCGTAGATAAGCACGCTCGGCTTCCAAAGGATAAGAAGTATCCCTATAGCTGCGGCGATTCCCACAATCGTCAACTGCAAGTTTTTACTCGTCTTCATCCACACTTCCCCCACATACAAAGAGGGCCGGATCGGATGGACCGATCCGTCCCCTTATATAGTCTTCTTCGTTTAACGTTCGTCCCAGCCCGGGAAGGGATAAACAGGTTCAGCGGTCTGGTATTCAAAAGGCCAGATCACTTCTCGTTTTCCATTCTGCCACTGGAGAATCTTCTGTCCCCAAATCCCCTGATGCTGAATAATATTGGAAGGACTGAATCCAATAGTCTGTCCAAGGGGTGAATCGTACTCTGTGTTTTCCAGCGCTTCGATCAGAGCCTCTTTTTCCAGTGTTCCGGCCCGCTCGATCCCCTCCTTCAAAATGTATATCGCAGAGTAGGATAACGGGGCAAAATACGTCTGAGGTTCACCGTCGTATTTACCGGTATATGCCTCATAAAAATGCTTGCTTACTCCGCTTACCGAATTCATTGAAGGGGCCCACATGCCGTACAACATGACATAATTCGAAAGCGGTGATTCTCCAAAACCCTGCGGCCATCCCGGAGGGGCTCCAAGGTAGATGGGAGGAGCAAAATCTATAGCCTTTGCTGTTTCGAGCATGGGAAGTGCATCCGCATCGTAACCAGCCCAGATAAAGACCTCGGGACCGTATTCTTTCGCGTGTTCCAGAACAGCTGTGTAGTCGCCTCCGCCGGTTGCAGCACTCTTAAATGATTCACCGGTCATCTCTCCGAGTTCGGTGTAGAGGTTCTGCGAAGCCTGGAAGGATCCGGTACCAAAGGCGCCGTCTTCATAGGCCAGGAACCAGTCGGAAACCTTTATTTCCGGATACTTCTCCGATATATCACCCCAACCATCTACATAACTCTGTCCCTGCGTATAATCCCAGGGATGGAGGTGAAAGTACCAGTCTGCATCGGGTCCTACCGCTTCTTCCGCCTTGCTGGAAGCTGCGCCGGTCCACATTGTCACCTTTTCGTACTTTTTCAGAGAAGGGATCTGCCCAAGGTGGACACCACTGGACATACCGCCGACAAAGATGTCGACATCTTCCACCGTAGCCAAACGTTCAATAGCCGACCGCCCCTTTTCAGGTTTCAACTCACTGTCGATGACCGACAGTTCGAGTTGCCTACCGAGCACTCCTCCGTTTGCGTTAATCTCTTCCACCGCAAGCTGTGCCGCCTTGCTGCCCTGATCACCGGTTATATCGGCGAGGGGCCACACACCGCCAAGCTTGATTGGATCTTTCTCTGCTGCTTGTTCACCTTGTTCAACTTGTTCGCCCTGTTCGCCTTGACCTCCAGCGAAAACAGCGAGCGGAAGAGCAAGGAGGAGAAGTACTGCAATCATTACAGTAATACAATTTTTCATGAAATCCTCCCTTAATTTGATAACTGAATCTATTCTCATATGATTCATTGCAGCTGTCAAGCTTTTTTGTTACCGAACAGTGCGAAACGAATCATATCTCAACCTTTTACAAACTAAGACCGCCGTCTATCCTCAAGACCTGCCCGGTCACAAAGGATGCAGCATCGCTGGCAAGAAATGTAACCGCATTTGCCACCTCCTCCGGCTCTCCCAGCCGCTTCAGAGAAGTACGGGCGGTGAGGCCTTCAATGACCTTTTCAGGAACATGGGCTATCATGGGGGTATTGATAAAACCCGGGGCTACAGCATTTACCCGCACCGCCGCACCCTTTCGGGCAAACTCCTTGGCCCAGCTCTTGGCCATTCCGACCACGCCGGCTTTGGTGGCGGAATAGTTCGTCTGCCCCACATTACCATCGAGACCGACGACACTGGAAATATTTACGACCGCCCCCTTACCTGTCTCCATCATAAGGGGTCCGATCTCCCGAGTCATATTAAAAACCCCCTTGAGGTTGATGCTAATCACCGCATCCCAGGCTTCATCTTCCATTTTCTGGACAAGAGAATCCTTTGTTATTCCGGCGTTATTAACCAGAACATCGATCCGGCCGTCGCTTTCTTTGACCTTTTCGACAAACCTTCGGATTTCTTCGGGACTGGTTACATCCACATGCACCCCGATAACATTCTCTACTTCCTGTTCCACCTTTTGCAGGCTTTCATCATCAACATCGCAAGCGTACACCTTTTCCGCTCCGTTCGACACAAATGTTTCCGCTATCGTACGGCCTATACCCTTCCCGCCGCCGGTTATCACGCAAATTTTTCCACGCAAATTCATTTTCTCACTCCTTCCGAATACAAAGTTTCGAAGACCTTTCGGTTAATCGCCGGAAGGTCCCCATCTTACAACAGACGAGGCCCATACAAATCCGAGCCCGGCCCCTACCATCACAATTATGTCCCCGTCATGAATTCTTCCTTCCCTCAAACCGATTTCCATGGAAAGAATTTGATCGTTTTGGCCGAGATGGCCATAATCATCGAGATAAGTGGTTTGGTCCTCGGCCAGATTCAACTCTTCGAGAACCGCATGGTGGGCCGACCGCTTGAAGTGAAGGATCGCCAGATAGTCAATATCCTCATCGGTCATCCCTCCGGATTTTTCGAGGGCGTCCCGGATTACATGATAAAAATTGGGCATGGTCCTCTCTCCGAGTTTCTTTTTGAAGGATTCCACGTTCCGAACTACAAAATGCGCTTTTTGAGCATCTTCAGCCTTCGGAGGCCACGCATTTGCGCCGAGAACAGGAACCACACAGTCTTCGGCGAAGCTTCCGTCTCCGCGGAAAGAAGATTCCAGAACCACGTTCCTGTCATACCCCTTCTCCAACACTACTGCTGCTCCGGATGCCCCAATATCCGCCATAAAACTGGTTTCTTTTACTTCAAGGTCAATGAGATCAACATTTCGGTACCCGCTTACCAAAAGTACCCGGTTCAAATCTTTCTTCGTCAGCATCATCGATTTCGCTACATCGAATCCGGCCATCATCGAGCCGCACATCGCCTCCATATCAAACGACCACGCCTTTTCAGCACCCAATTCATATGCGACCTTCATCCCGGCAAGCCAGCACGGATAGTCTTTGTGCTGCGCACCATTCCAGATAACCAGATCGATATCACCCGGGGCAACCTCTGCATTTTCCAGTGCCCTTTTTGCAGCCTCCAGCCCCATGAAACTCGGTGTATCCTTTGGGCCCGGGACAGGCTTTTGTTTTATCCCGAACTTTTGCGCTATTACCTCTTCGGGGATGCCGGTTTTTTTACTGATTTGCCCCGCAGTCATTACTTGGTCCGGTATATATGTACCCAAGCCTCGAATTCCGATATTCATTAAAGCACCTCTAAATTAGAATTGAATCAGTTCTCAATTATTTTAGTACCATTCTCTTGGGATCGTCAAGTTATTTCCTATTTACCGGAAAGGAAAAATTTTACTTGCACAGATTCGGTATCCATTTTATAATTTATCATGATATATGAATCACTTCTCAGTATATACAGGGAGGGAGCGTGACCAATATAGGAATCAAGGGTATAGGGCTCTATGTCCCCGGGAAGCCTATAGACAATGCGGAGATCAAACAGCTTGCCGGGGTCGAGTTCAATTCACAAAAAATCGAAGAAAAGATCGGAATACAAAAACGCCATATCGCCAAACTCCGGGGAATCGACGAGACAACAGCGGATTTTGCTGCCGCTGCGGCTGGTGAGGCCATCGAGGACGCAGGCATCGATCCGAACGAGGTAGGGTATTTCATCGTCGGAACCGACACTCCGGAATATATTTCTCCTTCCACGGCGATACTCCTCCAGGGCCGTCTGCAGGGCCGTCAAATGAACACCTGCTCCTTCGATGTGGACAGCTCGTGTGCCGGTTTTGTCACTGCCTACGACGCGGGGGCACGCATGCTGGCCGGAGATCCGACAGCCGAGTACGCGGTTGTCGTCGGCGCTTATAATATGCCGGCGTATGTGCGGGACGGGGATTCTTTCGGTTATTCAATCTTCGCCGACGGTGCCGCAGCTGTGGTGCTGGAAAAGCGACCGGAGAAAGGGTACCTAGGCAGCCGCTTCATAACCGACGGCACACAGTGGAATTATATTGGTGTATATGCAGGCGGAACAAGGACGCCGATTACCCACAGGCGGCTCGACGAGGGGGAATACGGACTGCAGCTTCTCCAGCGTCTTCCCGGCGAGCGAAACGTAAAGCTGTGGCCTCCGCTCGTCCGTGACGTACTAAAAACAACAGATGTCGATCTTTCCGAACTCGATCACGTAATTTTCACCCAGATCAACCGTTCGGTCATAGAACAGGTCATGGATATACTAGATATTCCCATGGACAAAACAACAACCGTTATGGACAAATACGGCTATACCGGCTCGGCATGCGTGCCAATGGCGTTTTATGATTCAGTAAAGACCGGCCGGATCCGGCGCGGCGACACGGTTATGTTCGTTGCATCCGGTGCCGGCCTGGCTGTAGGCAGCAACATATTTATTTACTGAGAAACCGGAAGGAGAAAATCGAATGAAAAACTGGAATAAAGACTACAATCAGCGCCTCATCTCTATCGAAGAGGCGGTTGAGCATATCAAATCTCACGACGATATAATCGTCGGGCAATGTGCTTCCGAACCACAGGGACTCATGTCGAAGATTCACCTCATGAAAGACAGGGTGGAAGAGGTCCGGGTGTTCAGTGTACTCACCCTGCAGCCCTACGATTTCTACATGAAACAGGAAATGAAAGGCCATTTCGAACTTGCCAGCTGGTTTCATGCGCCAGGTTCGCGAAAAGCCCTCAAGGAGGGAGTGGGAACGGTAACCTACGTACCCAATATGCTCCACAGAGCGGCGATAGACCGCATGCAGGCAAAAACCCCGAATATCTTTTTCGGTACCTGCACCCCGCCGGATTCCAAAGGCTTTGTATCCCTTTCTCTCGGGATCACCTATGAAAAGGACATTTTGGAGGCGGCAAAGCTGGTTGTTCTCGAAGTAAACGAGAATTTGCCCCGCACCTACGGAGATACACATGTGCATGTCAACGACGTAGATTTTTTTGTCGAAAACCACCAGGAACCACCTACCCTGCCGGTAACCGAACCGAACGACACCGACCAGGCAATCGGCAATTATGTTGCCGAACTCGTCGAAGACGGTTCCACGATCCAGCTCGGCATCGGCAGCATTCCCAACGCTGCCGCCCTCGCTCTTCAGGGCAAGAAAGACCTGGGAGTACATACCGAGATGATCGTCGACTCGATGGTCGACCTCTACGAGCAGGGTGTTATTACCAATAAAAAGAAGAGATTATTCAAGGACAAGTTTGTTTGTACCTTCGCCTTCGGTTCTCACAAACTCTACCAATGGCTCGATGATAACATGGCTGTTGAATTCCAGCGGGGTTCGTGGGTGAATGACCCGTCCGTTGTCCGCCGGAACTCGAAAATGGTTTCTCTGAACACCTGTCTCATGGTCGATCTGACCGGCCAGGTCGCCAGCGAATCTATCGGAACCACCCAGTATTCAGGCACCGGCGGCCAGACCGATACGGCAGTCGGGGCAAAAGAGGGATATGACGGACTAGGCAAATCGATCATTGCATGTCATTCAACAGCAAAAAACGGCACAGTCAGCACCATTACCCCGACTCTCCCTGAAGGAACGGCAGTCACCCTACACCGGAGCAATGTTGACCACATCGTAACCGAATACGGCATCGCCTACATGCGTGGCCGGACGGTACGGGAACGTACACAAAACCTCATTGCCGTCGCCCACCCGGATTTCCGTAGGGAACTCACCACTCAAGCACAAGAGCTCGGATATTTGTAAACGATAAAAGGAAAGCAAGGAGATAGAGTATGAGAAGAGTAGCCATAGCAGCCGCGAAACGCACAGCGATAGGAACCTTCGGAGGCATGTTTTCGAAGGTATCGGCAGTTGATCTGGGTATTACCGCCCTCAAGGGAGTTATGCGGGAGGCAAACGTAGAGCCCGATCAGATAGAGGAAGTGATCGTCGGCAACATCCTCTCTTCCGGCCTTGGTCAAAACCCCGCGCGGCAGATTGCCGTAGGAGCGGATATTCCCGTGGAGGTGCCCAGTTACGGGATAAACAAACTCTGCGGCTCAGGCCTCAAGTCCGTCACCCTCGCAGCAACCGAAATTGCCGCCGGCAACGCCGATATCATTGCCGCCGGAGGCACGGAGAATATGACGAGGGCGCCATACGCTGTACCAAAGGCGCGTTACGGGGCTCGAATGGGCAACACGGAAATGGTCGACCTCATGCTGCAGGACGGCCTGATGGATGTATTCAACAATTATCACATGGGCGTTACCGCCGAAAACCTCGCCGATCGATGGAAGATAAGCCGGGAAGAAATGGATGAATTCTCGGTAGCTAGTCAGAACAAAACGGAACAGGCCACAGATACCGGTCGATTCGAGGATGAGATCGAGCCTGTCGAGATTCCCCAGAAAAAGGGTGAGCCGGTTATTGCACAGGTCGATGAACATTTCCGGCGGGGTGCAGACATGGCGGCCATGGCCAAACTCAAGCCCGCATTCAAGAAAGACGGGCGGGTAACCGCCGGAAGCTCCTCCGGAATAAATGACGGGGCCGCCTTCCTCATTTTGATGAGTGAAGAAAAAGCCCGCCACCTCGGCCTGGAACCTATTGCATACATTCGGGGCCACGGATCAGCCGGAGTGGACCCCGCCTACATGGGATACGGACCGGTCCCGGCAACAAAAATTGCTTTAAAGCGGGCCGGCTGGACTCTGCAGGAGGTGGAATTGGCCGAATTGAACGAGGCGTTCGCCGCCCAGTCGATAGCGGTGCTCAGGGGAATGGAACAGGAACTCGGGGGTATAGATCCCTCGATCGTTAACGTGAACGGCGGAGCAATCGCCCTCGGCCATCCCATTGGAGCGTCGGGAGCCCGTATCCTGGTTACCCTTCTCCATGAAATGAAAAAACGCGACCTTCAAAAGGGCCTTGCTACCCTCTGTATCGGAGGAGGACAGGGAATCGCCGCCCTGGTAGAGCGGTTTTAAAGCACCAGCCGGAGGCCGAAAAGCCTGCAGGCTTTTCGGCCTCC
>JAIPGG010000076.1 GCA_021736255.1 Spirochaetales bacterium
GCCTCCGGTGCACCCTGCAACACTACCTGAGCCGGCTGCCTCCTCTCCGGGCACATCAACCGCAGCAACCCGGCGGGAATGGGTCTGCCTGCAGCCGATAATCGAGCGTTCGGGAACGCTGAGTACGGATGCCAGATGCGAACGGTTGGCAGGCCCCGCAGCCCCCGAGAGTCCCATATCCCCGAAGGCACGCAAAGTAAGCAGGAAGGAGAGACCGAGGCCGCGGGGCCGGTCCCCGGTCAGGTTTTCGATGTTTCCGGGCACTTGGTTCTGCATACCGGAATCATCCGGAAAGAAGCCTTTTTCTGCAAGCCCCGCAAGCCCCGAACGCCTGCATCCGACCTCGAGGTCGGTTTTTGCAGGGAAAATCGACTTTATCCCTTGACATTTTTCTCAAATCGAATGATAAATGTTCCTAACATGAACAAAGTTCCGTACACCAGCTCAGATTTTACCTCCTCGAATACCGGTGCAATCAGCATCATTATTCTCGTACTCATTATTATCCTAGGAGGACTGGTGTAGGAAGCTGCGGACAGGAATAATGGCCGTCCTTCCTACCGGAGGGACGGCTTTTTTTTTACCCGGCACACGGAAAATGTGCCGGAATCAAGGAGGAATGCTATGAACGGCGCCGAGCTTATCGTCAAAGGCCTCAAGGCGGAGGAGGTAGACACCATCTTCGGATATCCCGGCGGGGCGGTAATACCGATTTTCGATGTTCTCTATGAGGACCCGGAATTACAGGTCATTCTTACACGCCACGAACAGGGCGCAATCCACGCCGCCGACGGCTACGCCCGCTCCACCGGGAAAGTCGGGGTCGCCATTGTAACAAGCGGACCGGGAGCGACCAACGCAACCACCGGACTTGCAACCGCTAACTTCGATTCGGTTCCCCTCGTGGTAATCAGCGGCCAGGTACCGCGCAACATGATTGGCTACGACGCATTTCAAGAAGCGGACACCGCCGGCATTACCCGGTCGATTACCAAACATAATTACCTGGTAACCGAAAGGACCGATCTGGGCCGGGTCGTAAAGGAAGCATTTCATATCGCCGGTACCGGGAAACCGGGACCGATTATGATCGATGTCCCCAAGGACATCTTCACAGCAGAGGACGGGGACGACTACCCGGAAAGCGTACATATCCGCGGCTATCATCCGTCAAAGCATGGACAAGCCGAGCAGATACAAGAAGCGGCCGAGCTCATTTCCCAGGCAAAACGTCCCCTTTTCTATATCGGAGGCGGAATGCATATATCCGGTGCAGCCGATGTCTTTAACCGCATTGTGGACAAAACCGGAATACCTACCGTTTCTTCCCTGATGGGTCTGGGTATCCTCGACCACGCAAGAACCGACTTCCTCGGTATGATCGGTATGCACGGAACCTTTGCCGCCAACATGGCCGTAACCGAATCAGATCTGCTCTGCGCAATCGGCGTCCGCTTCGACGACCGGGCAACCGGCGACACGAGCAAATTCGCTCCGAACGCCCAGGTCGTTCACATCGATATCGACCCCTCAACCATGGACAGGAATATCCATGCCCACGTTCCGATCGTAGGCGACGCTCGTTCGGTACTCGAGAAGCTCGAACCGCTGCTGACAAAGGCTTCCCTCGGGCCCTGGCTGCAGCAGGTAACGGGATGGAAGAAAGAACGTCCCCTCGTCCCTCCCCAGTCCAACAGCTATCTTTCGCCGGGCGACATCATCGCCGAGCTCAACGAGGTCTTTCCCGATGCCATAATCAGCACCGAGGTGGGACAGAACCAGATGTGGGCCTCCCATTACTATCACTTCAAACAGCCGAGGACCTGGCTCACCTCCGGAGGCCTTGGGACCATGGGCTACGGCTTTCCCGCAGCCATAGGGGCGCAGATCGGCAACCCCGACAAACGGGTCATCGATATTGCAGGAGACGGTTCGATTCAGATGAATATCCAGGAACTGGCCACCGCCGTCCTTTCGAAGGCCCCGGTTATCGTGGTCATCCTCAACAACGGCTACCTCGGCATGGTCCGCCAGTGGCAGCAAATGTTTCAGGACAGCCGCTATTCATCCACGTGTCTCAAAAAAAAGGGCGAATGCCCCGAAGACTGCACCGAGCCCGGCGACGGATGTCCCGAGTATACCCCGGATTTCGTCCGCTTGGCCGAGTCGTTCGGAGCAGTCGGAATCAGAATCTCGAAACCCGAGCAGATTCGTCCGGCCTTGGAACAGGCAAAGGGGATTACCGACAAACCGACCTTCATCGAATGCATCGTCGAACCGGAAGCCAATGTATATCCAATGGTACCTCCGGGAGCCGGCATCAACGAGATGGTCTTCGAGGATTGAGGAGGAAACACAGATGAAACACACCATATCCTTGCTGGTAGAGAATCATTACGGAGTTATGTCGCGGATTTCCGGCCTTTTTTCCGGCCGCGGCTACAATCTGGACAGCATAACCGTGGGCCCCACCCAGGACCCGAGCGTATCACGGATGACCCTGGTCACCATCGGCGACGATCAGGTCATAGACCAGATCAAAAAGCGGCTCGACAACATCGTGGATGTAATCAATGTTACCGACCTGACCGAGAAGCACTCGCTCTATAGGGAACTCGTTATGGTCAAGGTCCAGGCAAAATCGGGAACCCGCAGCGAGATTATCCAGATGGCCGATGCCTTCGGGGCAACGGTAGCCGACATGGGGGCCGAATCCATCGTATTTCAACTTTCGGGAACACCGGACACGGTCGAAGGCTTTTTGCAAGTCATGGATGAGTTTACTATAGAGGAATGCGCCCGCGGCGGGGTAATCGCCATGGAGGGGGCGAAAAAGCACAGGGAACCCTCTCAAACGAACACCCCACCGACCAAGCGTACAACAGATACGGTAATATAAACGGAGAGGAGGAGATTACGATGGACCATGTTGCAATTTTCGATACAACCCTGCGAGACGGAGAACAGTCGCCCGGCGCCTCGATGGATATCGAGCAGAAACTGGAAATAGCTCACCAGCTTGCCCGCCTCGGTGTGGACGCGATCGAAGCCGGGTTCCCGGTTTCCTCTCCTCACCAGTTCGATGCCTGCCGGCAGATAGCGGAACAGGTGCAGGGACCGGTCATTACAGGCCTTGCCCGCACGGTCGAGAAGGACATAGATATCGTTCGCGACGCCCTGAGCAAGGCAGAGCACTGGAGAATCCACACCTTCATCGCCACTTCCCCGATCCACATGAAGCACAAACTGAACATGGAAGCCGATGCGGTTTTAGAAAAGGCGGTAAAAGCGGTCTCTTATGCCCGCGGGATCGCCCCGGAAGTAGAATTTTCCCCGGAGGACGGAACCCGAACGGAACTCGACTTTCTCTGCCGGATTACCGAAGCGGTAATCGACGCGGGGGCAACGGTGGTAAACATCCCCGATACCGTAGGGTACTCAGTGCCCGAAGAGATGGCGGAGTTCATCTCTACCCTCAAAAACCGGGTCCCGAATATCGACAAGGCCATCCTCTCTGTTCACTGTCACAACGACCTCGGCCTGGCGGTAGCCAATACCCTCGCTGCGGTGGAAAAGGGAGCGCGGCAGGTAGAGGTCACCATTAACGGCATCGGAGAACGCGCCGGCAATGCCGCCCTGGAAGAGGTGGTCATGACGCTGAACACCCGGAAAGAGCGCCTGGGATTGACCACCGGCGTCAACACGAAGCAACTCTACAACAGCTCGCTGCTCCTTTCGAGTATCGTCGGCTTTCCCATACCGCGGAACAAACCGATCGTCGGCGACAACGCCTTCGCCCACGAATCGGGCATCCACCAGGACGGGGTAATCAAAAACCGCCAGACCTACGAAATCATGACCCCCGAATCAGTGGGGAAAGAAGAAAGCAGCATCGTCCTGGGCCGCCACTCAGGCAAACACGGCTTTACCAACCGGCTCAAAGAACTGGGAATCAGCCTGAACAAGGAAGAGACCGACACCGCCTACCAGCGGTTTCTCGAACTCGCCGACCGGAAAAAGGAAGTCTACGACGAAGACCTGTTCATCATCATCGGACAGGAACTCCACAACGGTTTAGGAACCTACAAATTGAACTACTTCAACGTCATATCCGGCAATGTATCGGTACCCACCGCCACCGTCCGAATCGAGATCAACGACGAATGCATCGAGGAGGCGGCTACCGGAGACGGACCTATTGACGCCCTGTTCAACGCCATCGACCGGGCGACGAAAGTCAAAACCCGGCTCGCCCGTTTCCAGGTCCAGGCGGTCACCCCCGGGAAACAGGCCCTCGGAGAGGTCTCGGTGAGCCTGGAGATCGAAGAAAACATCAGCGTGGGCAGGGGTTCATCCACCGATATCATCGAGGCAAGCGGCAAGGCGTACGTCCACGCCCTGAACAAACACCTGATGATGAAACAGGCAACCGAGGCCCACCGGCCGAGGTAAAGGAAGAAACCATGACGACACAGAACACCAGCGACCGAATCATTCTTTACGATACAACCCTTCGAGACGGGATGCAGGGAATCGAAATCAGCTACAGCCTGCAGGATAAACTCGACATCGCCAAGGCCCTGGATGATTTCGGCATCGACTATATCGAAGGAGGCTTTCCCCTTGCCAACGAAAAAGAGGCCGAGTTCTTTCGCCTGGCAGGCAAGGCCGGCCTATCGCACTCACGGCTGGTCGCCTTCGGTTCCACCCGCCGGCCGGGCGGAACGGCAAAGGAGGACGCTCATCTGCAGGCCCTGTTGGAAGCGGAAACACCAACCGTCATGATCGTTGCCAAAACCTGGCTCGCACACGTAAACAAAGTGCTGGGAACCGATCCGGAAGAGAACCTGCACATGGCGGCAGACTCGATCTCCCACATCAAGGAGAGGGGAAGAGAGGTCTTTTTGGACCTCGAACACTTTTTCGACGGCTACAAGGACGACCCGGACTATGCCCTGCGGCTTTTGGAAACGGCAACCCAGGCGGGAGCGGACTGCCTGGTCCTCTGCGACACCAACGGAGGCACCCTGCCGGCCGAAGTCCGGGATATCTACGCAGCTCTTCCCCAGGACCGGCTTGCTCCCCTCGGCGGTCATTTTCACAATGACATTGGGACCGCTGTGGCAAACAGCCTGCAGGCGGTCGAATCGGGAGCCATGCACGTGCAGGGAACCATCAACGGCTGGGGAGAACGAACAGGCAACGCCGATCTCTGCGTGATCATGCCCAACCTCACCCTGAAAATGGAAGAAAAGACCTCCGCAGGCGACTCGATGAAAAAGCTGGCCTCCCTCTCCCGTTTCGTAGCCGAAAAGGCCAACCTCATACCCGACAAACGCCAGCCCTATGTGGGCGAAGCCGCCTTCAGCCATAAGGCCGGGCAGCACGTGGATGTACTGAACAAGAGCGCCCACCTGATGGAGCACATGCCCGCAGAGACTGTCGGCAACACTCGGCGGATCATGCTCTCGGAGCTGGCCGGGAAATCCACCGTCATCAAAAAACTGCAGCGCTACGGGGAATACGACAAACAGTCGAAAGAGGTGCAGGAGCTTACTACCAAACTCAAGGAAAAAGAGGCCCTCGGCTACCAGTACGAAGCAGCGGAGGCCTCCTTCGAACTGGTCATCCAAAAGACCCTCGGCCTGTATACCCCCATCTTCACCCTGAACAACTACCACCTCGAATCATTCAAAACCTATCAGGCCCCCTCGAAAACCGTCGGGCGAATCTTTCTCAAACACGATCACAAGGAAGTGATGGGGGCAGCCTGCGGAATCGGACCGGTAGAAACCCTCGACAAGGCCTTGCGGGACGCGCTCAAACCCTTCTTCCCCTTCATCAACCGGATAAAGCTCATCGACTACAAGGTCCGCGTAATCAACCCCATCGAGGCCGCCGCCTCCCGGGTGCGGGTTTTTATCACCACCACCGACCAGACCAGGAACTGGGACACCGTCGGCGTATCGGAGAATATCGTCGAGGCATCGTGGGAAGCCCTGGTGGACAGCATCGAATACTACTACAACAATTACGTAAAGGATGAAAATTCCCCCGCTCCCTTTGAAGTCGATGCCCTAGAGGGTACTCACCTATGAAACCAACGATTATCTACATCACCGGCTTCCGCCAGCATGCAGGGAAAACCGTTACCAGTTTAGGACTGCTCTCCCTCTTTCGTAAGTATATGGATCCGGCCGAACTCGGCTACATCAAACCGGTGGGGCAGGAACTCGTTACCCTGGCGGACGGAGAAAAGATCGACAAAGACGCCCGGATCATCCAGGAATTCGGCGGGATACCGGACCTGGATATGCAGGCAGTCTCTCCCGTACGGGTTGGACCCGGCTTTACCCGCGCCTACCTGGACCGGAAAGACCCCGACAATGCAACAGACGATCTGCGCCGCGCTATCGGCGATGCGGTAGACCGGCTCTCCTCCAAACGGATCATTATCGCCGAGGGGACCGGCCACCCGGGAGTCGGCGGAATCTTCGGCCTTTCCAACGCCGAGGTGAACAACCTGATCGGCGGAAAGATGGTCTTTCTCTCCGGAGGAGGAATCGGCAAGGCCCTCGACATGCTCGAGGTAGACCTGACCTACTTCATGCACAAGGGAAGCGACGTCCGGGGCGTCCTCTTTAACAAAGTGATCGAAAAAAAGATCCCCCAGGTGCGCCGGTACATCACTGAAGACCTTCTGCAGCAGGCCTATCCCGACTTTCCCAACCCCCTGCGCATTTTCGGATTTCTGCCGGAGGAGTCACACATAGCCAAACCCTCGATGCGGGTGCTTGCAGACCTCTTCAAGGAGCGAAAGGTCCTCGGCGACAAGGAAAACATCAGCTGGAAAAAACCCTACAACAACCTGCGGGTCCTCTCCCTTTCCGCCGAATACCTCCATCCGGAGCGCTATATCAAACCCGGAGATTTCGTCCTGCTGGGCTCAGCATCGAACAGCCGGAAATCCCGCCTCTTGAGCTATCAACGCGCCCTGCAGAAAGGCAAGACCTCCATCGGCGGACTCATCCTCACCTGCGGCGACAGTGAACCCCCCTCCGAAGAACTCGAAGAGGAAATCATCGAAGCCGGCATACCAACCATCGTGGTAGACGACGACACCGCCGAAGCCGAACGAAAAATCATCAAGAGCCTCGACGGCACAAAGCTCCAGGTCTACGACGACGAAAAGGCCCAGCTGGTAGAAAAGATGTTCGCCCAGTACTTCGATCTGGAACGGTTTTCCGACGCCTTCGAGCTGGGACTAAAGATCTGATCTGATTGCATTCATCTTCAGGAAGGAGGAAAGCCTTCCTCCCAGGCCGATCCCGGACTGCCGCGGGGCGGCAGAGCCCGGCCGCCTCCCCGGCTCCGCTTCACCGCTCCGCCGGGCGGCCGGGTCCGGTATCGCCCTCCCTCCTTCTCTTCACGAAAACCCGGCCCGGGTTTCATCCGCCGGAAGAGGGGTAAGGTCAAAACTGCTATATGAGCATCTTGCAAAACCGGAGGAATTTCCAAAGTCTCCCAATTGTGCTATCTTTCTATCTGATGCTCAAAGACTCAATTCTAAGCTGTTTTTGAGGCGGCCATTAGGAAAAAGCGAAAAAGCGAGGTTCAAAAAGAAAAGAGATGAAAAAAATTATACATGACTGTGATCCCGGACATGATGATATGATTGCAATGATGGTTGCCTGTGCCTCCGATGAAATCGAACTCTTAGGTATAACAACAGTAGCTGGAAATCAAACGGGGGAAAAAACTTTTTTGAACGCACAAAAAGTTCTTACGCTGATTCAAGAATATGATATTCCTCTTGCCAGAGGGGCAGACAAACCTTTATTAAGAGATCTCGAAGTAGCCCCATTTATTCATGGGGATTCCGGCCTGGATGGAATAGAACTGCCAGAGCCTGATGTGCGATATCATTCTGAATCTGCGGTCGATTTTATGATAAATGAATTGAAAAGGTCAAAAGAAAAAGTGATTCTCGTACCTACCGGTCCCCTAACAAACATTGCATTGCTGCTTTTAAAAGAACCCGGCATTGTATCGAAGATTGAACGGATTGTCCTTATCGGTGGTGCTGCACATGATTCTAATATTACCCCGGGAGCAGAATTCAATATATATGTTGATCCTGAAGCTGCTCATATAGTTTTCTCTTCCGGCCTGCCCATTACCCAGATAGGACTTGATGTTACAAACAAATCACTCTTCACGTATAATGATATTGAAGATATTAATAGAATGGGCGGAAAAGTTTCAAAGTTTGTCGGACCTCTCATGAAATTTTTTGCTGATATGAACAAAAATGCCTTTGGAATTGAAGGAGCTCCGGTGCATGATGCTTTGGCAATGGCTGCTGCTATAAATCCGAACGTTGTAAAAACCAGGACACTGAATGTCGTCATTGAGAAAAACGGTGAATATACAAGAGGGCAAACAGTTGTTGATCTATACGGGGTTTCCGGTAGAGATGCAAATGTAGATTTTGCGTTGGAAGTAGATGTAGATCTACTCAGACAAATGATGATGGATACAATCAAAAAGCTTGATAGTAAATGCAATTGAAAAAAAAGGGGAAAGCCCGAGAGCCTTCCCCTTTTTGTTAAAATGATTATTCAAATGCAGAATCTACTGCTATTTCACCATTTTCAATTTGATCAGATAGTTCTTGAATCTTCTCCTGAAAGTCCTGCGGAACAAGCTTCTTATAATTCTCGTTTATAGCCAAACCGACACCGTTCTCCTTAATTCCCAGGTTTTCAGCTTCTCCATATTTAAGTGTTCCTTCCTGATGGAGTTTCAATGCACGATAGAGAGATTCATCGATATTCTTCATTACTGAGGTCACAATAAAAGCCGCTCTTTCGGGTTCACTTTCTTTATACAGAAGATACTGGTCAGAATCGACACCAATAGTGTATCTTTCCTTCTCTGTACCGGCATCGAGAACACCCAGGCCGGTTTGGGCCGCACAGTTAAATGCCACATCAGCGCCCTGGTCAAACATCGCAAAAGCCAACTCTTTCCCTTTGGCAGGATCATTAAAAGTTCCGGCGTACGAAACAGAAACATCAACAGAGGAATTAATATACTCAGCACCCTGAATGAATCCCACCTTGAAATCATTAATTACGGGGATATCCATTCCAGCGACAACTGCGATATTTTCTTCGGGATTGGCATATTCCATATCCGATGTAGTTATCATCGAGGCTAATGCACCTCCGAGAAAAGAGGCTTCATTCTGTTTATACAGTATGGAATAGACGTTCCCAACTCCGTCTTTCGAGTAATCTACCGATGTATCAAAAGTAATAAATTTTTTCTCCGGATACTTTGGTGCAAGCTCCTGCACGAATTCTTGCAGCTGCCATGTTCCTGCAATAACAATATCCCAATCCGCTTTGCAAAGCTCATTTAAATCAGGTCCCCACCTGGACGGATCATACCCGCCTTCAATAACCTTTACGGATATATCAAAATCTTCCTCGGCTTCCAGAACCCCTCGATTGGCAGAATCAAAGAAAGCCTTATCTCCCAGATTTCCATTCAAGTATAAAACAACATTCAGTGCAGATTCAGATTCTCCGCTGTCAGTTTCTTGTTCTTGTTCACCTCCTGCAAAAGCCATTCCTACCGGAACAGCAATGAGCAGCAAACCAATCAGTACCTTTTTCAGTATATTCATTTTCCCTCCTAAACGGTCTCGTAGACCAACAATTACGACGAACAGCAACCTGCTGTCTCAAACAAAATTTGCGACAGTATATCAGTCCCCAAAGCTCAAGAAGATTTTAACCCGACCGGATGGAGAAGTCAAATAAATTGTTTTAGTATTTTCCGCCTTTCTGCAAATAAAAACGGCCATTTACCATGTATATCCATCTATTTTGTCTATTTTTAATGATACTTTAAACTAAATTTCAATAAATTATTTGACACCAGTTTATCCGGAAGATATGCTTTCAGCTATGGGAATCAAGGAAATCGCCGAACTTGCAGGCGTCTCAAAAACTACCGTATCCCTGGCATTGAACGGGCATAAGGGCGTAAGTTCAAAAACCCGTACCCGAATCACCCGGATAGCAAAGGACATGAACTACCAGCTTCCCGCAAACAAATCATCCCAGCGCTCCTACCATGGAGTCATCGTATTCACCAAACTGAGAAAACACGGTCTTATTCTGACTGAGGATCAGAACAGCTTTATTCTGCACTATATTGACGGCATCAATCACGCAGTGAAGAATTACGGATACACATTCGAGATAAGCACGCAGAACGTCAATAGTATGGAATCAATGGAATCATTCGCCAGTGGAATTAACATGAAACAGCCGAAAGGCGTTATCGTATTGGGAACGGAACTGGATAGTGCGGATGTGCTCGCTTTAGACGGATTGGAAGTCCCGTATGTAATTATTGATACTTATTTTGGGCAATTGTCTGCAAATTTTGTGAACATGGCGAATGTTGCAGCTGTGCACAACATTATTGAACACTTCTCCATAACCGGTCATACAGATATTTCCATGATTACCTGCACCAAAAAGACGGGAAACGTGAATCTGCGTGAGCAGGGATTTAGACTGGGCATGGAATACTTCCAGCTGCCCCTATCCGACCGTTCGTTCATCCCTGTGTCACCAGGATTCGACGGAGCCTACCTCGATATGCTGAAATTTCTCGATGGAAACAAACAGCTGCCTGAGGCTCTCTTCTGCTTCAATGATGTCGTAGCATTTGGGGTGATCAAGGCATTGAAAGAGCACAATATTACAGTTCCTGATGATATCTCGATCATCGGATTTGACGATATGCCCATGTCATCGATGATGGAGCCGCATCTTACTTCCTTCAGAGTGCCGAATGAACAGATAGGCAGCATTGCAGCACGATCGATCATTGAACAGATACAATACAAGGAAGCATATAGTCCCAGAGGCACCCTGGTAAGCGGGAATCTCATAGTCAGGGACAGCGTGAAGACATAAGGAGGCTCTGTTTATGAGCAAGTATTCAGTAATTTTAGGAAATCTCGGCAACACATGCGATCGTTTTCTCTCTACAGGCTACAAGGATGAACTGCCCAAAGAGACGCTGATCAGGCAGGCTTCGGAAATAGACGGGGTCGAGGGAATAGAGCTGGTCGGCACCTGGGACGTATCGAAGGACAATGTCGATGCAGTAGGAGAAATGCTCGACAAGTACAATCTCCGATGCGTATCAATCATTCCTGATCATTTCAGCCAGAAGCGCTGGGGACGCGGATGCCTGGCGGCAAAGGATCCCGATATTCGAAAACAGGGCCTTGACTACACCATGGAATGCGTGGAAATGGCCCGTTCGTTGGGCTGCACGAACCTGAACATCTGGCCGGGGCAGGACGGATACGACTACACACTGCAGTCCCATCTTATCGAAGAGCGGGGCTGGATGGCAGAGACCATCAGAAAAGCCGCCGAAGCGGCGCCGGACATCAAATTCGCCCTCGAATACAAACCGATGGAACCGCGGAACTTCTCTTTCATGGCTCGAGCGTCCGACACCTTGCTGATGGCGAAGGAAATAGGCCTGGACAACGTCGGCGTCTGCATCGATACCGGTCACGCATTCATCGCCGGCGAGAATGTATCGGAATCGATAGTCATCCTGCAGGAATACGGGAAAAACAAGCTCTTCCACATGCATTTCAACGACAACTACGACAACTGGGATGATGACATGATCGTCGGATCGGTTCATTTTCCGCGTTACGTAGAGATGCTGTTCTGGCTGAAAGAGACCGGTTACAACGGGTGGTACTCCATGGATCAGTACCCCTATCGCGAAGATGCACAGGGAGCGCTGCGGGAAAGCGTTATGTTCCTGCAGATGATAGAGTCCAAGTTGACCAACGAGGTGATGGATCAGATTCGCAATATCGTGAGAAAGGGTGATGCCGTGGCATCCCAGCGTTGGCTGCGCGAGACTTTCTTCAAGTAGAAAATTTCGTGCTGGCTGCGGGCAGACCTCCTTACGCGAGAATAGCGAACACCGCCGCCCATCTCTTGGAGAAGGAAAAGCTGCAGCTCCACATAAAAAATGACTGAAAGGCGCCTTTTCAGCCAAATTATTTTCTCGTCACCCTCTACGGGATCGATCCACCGGAAAGCGTAAGGACCGTATTTGCAGTCTGCCACCCCGAAAAGTACATAAATTCACGGGAAATACAGGTAGCGGGCCAGGTCTTTGTTCTCTCTTTCTGGACATGCACCACAAGAAACGCTATTCTTTAGTTGACAATATCCTGTCAAGGAGAAAACCGTGAAGGCAATACTGTATTCAAACGCCAGGAACAATCTTCGCAACATAATCGACAGCGTATGTGACGATGTTGAAG
>JAIPGG010000077.1 GCA_021736255.1 Spirochaetales bacterium
CATAATTCGATCGGTAACGAGAGTATAAATGAACAACAAAAAACAAATTTTTATCAACATTTTAAAGGAACAATCGCAGATCATCATCCTGATCATATTTGTGGTGGTGTTTTCCATTATCTCTCCGGATTTCAGGACCGCCGGAAACTTTATCAACCTGCTCAAACAGGTAACCGTGATCGGAGTTATAAGCTGCGGTTTGACGATGGTCGTTATCACTGGGTGTCTGGATTTGTCGGTAGGATCGGTTTTCTCGATGCTTGGCCTCATCGCGATCCTCTGTCAACAACACAGCAATCTCCTTGGAATCGCGGTTCCTCTTGCAATCGCTGTCGCAGTCGGCTTGTTTAACGGGTTTATCGTTACCAAGTACAACGTCAACTCGATTATAGCCACCCTTGGGTCCCTTTCCCTGTTTTCGGGTATCGCACTTTTGATTACCAACGGAGCGATCATCTCGGGGAGAACGAGAACCTGGTACGGGATTATCGGGCGGGGAAAAATGCTCGAAATACCGAACCATGTCTTTGTACTCTTTTTGGTGGCCATTATCTTCCATATCATACTGAGCAGAACGAGCTTCGGAAGAAAAGCAAAGTACGTCGGAACCAATCGAGCGGCAGCTCAGATCGCAGGAATAAAAACTAAGAAAATCCGCACCATAGCATTCGTCATATCGAGCCTGTCTGTTGCCATAGCAGTATTGATTTACACCTCCCGAATGACACCCGCCAGCCCGATTATGGGAGTGGGCTTCGAGTTCGATGCTGTAACAGCAGTAGTTATCGGCGGGACGAGCCTTGCCGGCGGCAAAGGCAGCATCTTCCGGACGATAATCGGCGTACTACTGCTTGCAACCATCATCAATGTACTTACCCTGTATAACTTTCCCTTTGCGTTTCAGAGCATCATCAAGGGAATGCTGATCATTACCGCCATCGTTATCGATGTAAGAGCGAGGAAGAAATAGTGAATACCACAAAACTCAAGAACACTGTCATCGAACAAAAAATCCTGCTTGTTATCTTGGCTCTCGGAGTCTATCTCTCGTTCCGGTCCGGATATTTTCTAACCTTCCAGAATATAACGAACATTTTTCTGGCAGTATCATTCGAGGGAATGGTGGCTATCGGAATGGCCCTTCTGATCATCGTGGGAGAGATAGATCTCTCGGTTGGTTCCATCATGGCTTTCGGTGCCACCATGGCAATTCTTTTTCAGCCGTACGGGATCGTTGTCGGAATCGCAGCCGGTCTGATGGGGGGCGCTGCGGTAGGACTGATGAACGGAGTTCTGGTAACAAAGCTCCGCCTCCCCTCGATTGCTGTCACCCTCGGTACAATGGTCCTGTTCAAGGGAGTGGTATTTGCCTTTACCAAAGAACACACCCTTACCGGTACGAACGAAAGCTTCACCGCAATCTCTCAAACTGAGCTGTTTAATATTCCGGTTCCGGTCTATCTCTTTATCGGGCTGGCCGTGCTCTTCGGGATCATCCTGCAGCGTTCTTCTTTCGGGAGAAACATCTTTGCTGTAGGCGGGAATGCTACAGCCAGCGGATTTTTCGGCATAAAGGTAGACCGGGTCAAAATCCTCTGTTTCGTTCTTCTCGGCCTCCTTTCAGGCCTGGCCGGCGTTATGCTGGCAGGCAAGCTGAATATCGCCTCCGGAAACATCGGTCAGTATTCCAATGTCCTGGTCATCACAGCGGTCCTGCTCGGAGGGATCAGCCTCGAAGGCGGCGAGGGAAGGATCATCATGGCTATCGAGGGGATTCTCCTTCTGGGCGTTATGAATAATGCTATGGTTATTATGAAAATCTCGCCCTTCGTACAGGAGATCATCAGGGGTCTGTTGCTGATACTGATCATCATCATCGACGCAATCAACATAGAGAGAAAGAAGTACCTCTAAGATCCAACCGTCCTAAGAACATGCATCCCGGCTAAAGCTGGGAGAAACGGGGCGGGTTGAAAGCATGGCACATAAAAAAGGCCGCCTGAGTTATCTGCCCAGGCGGCCTTGATATATATTATACGCTTCCGGTCTATTTCGCCGCCCAGAGAAATCCGCGTTTCGTGATTGTCAAAGCGGGTTCCATTTTTACGCGCGCTTCATCGTGTCCCAAAGAATTATAGAACACACGGCCTTTGCCCCAGTATTTCGTCCAGACAACCGGCATTTCAACCGGTTTATTATCGGCATGGGGCCCGGACAGGGCATTTTTCTCCTTGAAGTTCCAATCGCCGAATCCGAAATCAAAGTTCATATTCGCCGTCCCGTCGGATTCAAACTCTCCCTTTACCGGGGGAACCATCGTGGTTGCCAGTACGTTGAGAGCCGGATCAGTGTGCAGATAGTACTGCTCATCGTAGGCGGAAAAATCCTTCAGGCCGGAGACAATAGGGTCCTTCTTGTTTTTTATCTTGACCTCAAAATTGATTCCGTTCCCTTCAAGCCCTGCCGCGCCGACATGGGCGACCAACTGACCGCCTGCCATAAACTGCCAATCCGGACTGCCTCGAAAGGCATCGCACAAACCCGCATGGCAGCCGGCGATTCCGACCCCGCCGGCCACAGCCTCGAGAACGGCATCAGCCTGTTCCACCGACAACTCTCCCATCGTCCAGTGCGGAACAATGAGATCGAGCCTTTTCAGTTTGTCTTTGTCATTGTACGCATCCAGGGTGTCCGCCATTTCTACATCGAAATCATTCTCTTCCAGCATCTGCTTGAACACCGCAGCCACCTTGTCAGGCTCGTGTCCGTCCCATCCGCCGTATACAATTAATGCTTGTTTCTTTGCCATAGTTTTATTCCTTTATTCCTCCAGAACGTATTCCGGAAGTCCTATTTTCAAGGGTTGAGGTTTCTCACAGGTACTGTTCAGTTTATAGTACGCAGCCTTCTTCGACGATTCGAGAAAACCATACATAGTCTCCAGAACATGATAGGCCATTTCACCGTTGGCACGGTTCTTTCTTCCCGATCTTATGGCATAGACCATGTCGGCAAGCCCTATACCCCGGCTGTTGCCGGTGTATCCGTACAACAGAGGAATTTCATCGAAAGGACTCCGGCATTCTTTTCGTGGGATCTCGGTTGGAAATCCAACCCAGTCCGAATCCGCTCCACGCCGGAGCTGGACCTTGCCGCCGAATATGTTCGGCCCACCGTATGGATCATCTTCGCTCAAATAGAGAGTCCCTTCCTTCCCGTATATCTCGATCCTCGGAAGAGTCGGATCCCAGACATCAAAGCTCATCATGATGGTGGCAGAAACATTGTTCTGGAATTCCATGACTCCGGTAATGTGGGTATCGATGTCCACATCGATAGTTTGCCCGTATTTCGGTTCGCTGGTAATAGTACGCTTGTCGAAATAGCGTTTGGAATTGCCTACGACGCTGCCAACCGGACCGAGTAGAGAAACCAGGGCCGTCATGTAATATACTCCCATATCCAGCATTGGCCCTGCGCCTTCCTGGTAGAGAAACTCCGGATCCGGATGCCATACCTCGTGCCCGTGAAAGGCACAAAAAGCCGTAGCAGCAATCGGCTCCCCAATCCACCCATCGTCGATGAGCTTCCGTGCCGTCTGCAACCGTCCACCGAGAAAGGTATCCGGTGCAGAACCGAGAAAGAGATTCTTCTTTTTCGCAGTTTCCACCATCTTTTTTCCGTCTTCGATATGAACGGCAAGAGGCTTCTCGGTAAAGGCGTGCTTCCCGGCATTCAGAGCGGCAAGACAGATTTCAGCATGCGACTGTGGTGTGGTAAGATTTAAAACGACATCGATATTCTTGTCGTCGATTACCTCTTGTACCGAGCAGGCCTTCGGAATGCCGTACTGCTTTGCCTTTTCCTCTGCGCGGCCGTCCATCTGATCCGCACACGCCGCAATCTCCATCACGGGCCATTTCTGTACATTCTGGATGTATACATCAGAAATGTTCCCACATCCTATAAGCCCGATTTTTGTGGTATCCATATATTTATTACTCCTCGTGTGGTTTTCATATAATTGCTGTATCAGGTAATTGTTTTTTCATAATTATTATCTGTGCCTCGGCTCAAAATTGCTGGCCGGACAATGAAAGGGGGCATTGAACAATGCCCCCTTAACGCATACCAGGTTTAGAATCCCGGCAAGTACGGTTCGTACGAATTCACATCGACAACCGGTGTTTCCATAAAATTCCAGTAGGGATCCCACTGTTGACCGGCTTCCCAGCCTTCCTCGACAACTTTGATTACATAAGGGGCGAGCTGGTCAGTCTCATCAATGGGAGACTGAATAATCAGGTTGGTAATCCATCCGGCCTGAATCGATTCCATTCCCGCTTTACTTCCACCGAGGGAAATCGAGGGAATTTCACCGGGTTCATATCCGGCCTCCTCCAAGGCAATACCGACACCGGCACCCATATCATCACTGTGGGACCAGATCACATCGATATCATCGCCATAGCTGGTAAGAAAATCGGACATGACACGTACAGCCTTGTCCTTTACCCAGTCCGCCGGCTGCGCAGCAAGTACCTTGATATTGCTGTTTATTGCATCTTCGAATCCCTCGGTACGTTTCACCGAAGCATCCTGGCCGGTAGCGCCTTCCACGATAACTGCATTTCCGCCATCACTGCCGAGGATCTCGTTGGCGACATTTCCGGCTACCTTGCCCTCTTCGTAGTTGTTCGGACCAAAGTATAGGGTCGTGTATTCAACTGATTTCTCGACCGGCTGGCCGTTTCCCATAATGACAGGAATTCCTGCATCATAGGCCTTTTTTATAGCGGTATGCATAGCGGCAGAGTCTACAGGAAACAGAACTATTGCATTCGGGTCCATTGCAATAGCGTCATCCATTTGACTCGATTGAAGCTGGGCATCGAACTTCCCATCGAACATGAACATCTCGATTCCCGCTTCATTCAGATTCTTTTCCAGGTTGTCTGCATACAGCGGCGGATAAGGGGACTGCATCCCGATATTCAGCAATACAACCGTGTCCTCACCCTTCTCCTGCTGTCCGCCTGCCATTACAAAACCGGCGACAAGCGAAAGGCACAGGAGAACAATCACAACTCGTTTCATTATAACTCCTCCTTGTTTATTGGCAGCAAATAATTGAACTATTCGCTCCCTTTTTACCAAACATAATTAAAATACTTAATAAAGGTGCTTTACTTTCTTGATAATTATCTCCCGCTTTTTTTTATTTGTCAAGAAAAAACAGTAGATAAAAACAAGTATTGCCCTTTACCCTTCTCCCAACAGGTGTTTATCTGCACTTATTTCCGGGAGAGGGACTTTACACATGTTTACAAGTTCCATATACTCCATTTTGCTTGTATTTCGCAAAGACTCCAGACTCCCGAATCATTTCGCTCGGAGGTGTAATGTGGGATATCGCCATACCCGAAAATTGACTTTGAAAAACTTATTGTCTGTTGCGCAGGTGACAATCCTTACAACCACCGTTCTAACAGCAGCGATCTTCTTTAGCTCCTGCTCTTCCGACAAATCGGTCTGGACGGTTTACAGCAAGTTACCCACTACCAGTGACAGTGATAAATATGCGACGTCAATCTATGAGTTCGAATGGGATCCGATTCAGAACCGGATTGTAGGATTTTACACCGGCTTTGAAGGAACGGAAGAATTCTCGAGTGAAGCGAGTACCCTGGAAGAAGTCCGGGAGTCAGGATACGATCCGCGACCTGAGGGACACTTCCTGGCCGGAAAAACAACAGTGAAATGGGAACAGGACGACTCCGAAGGATTGGCGGAAGCCCCTATGGTTTTCCAGCCTTCAGGCAGTTCAAGAGGTGAATCCGGGTCAGCGGGCAAAGAAGGCTCAAACGGCAGTCTCGAAGGAACAATATCGTCGCAACTGATCCTCGACGGTGAGCCCGTGGGGAGTGAAGATACGGGCGAATACTATATCGACACCGCCGGAACCTCGAATCCTGCTGAATATCTGGCGGAAAACTCACACACCTATCTCTACTGGAAGGCGAAAATGGCAGTCGAACGGGGAGATTCCCAAATAGCGGCCGAGCTTCTCGAAAAAGCGATCGAGCTCAAGAACGACTACAAAGCCGCCCGCGAGCTCAAAGCCCAGTTACAGTAAGAAGAATAAAACCTGTCGGCGGAGGAATCTCGCTCTCTAGTTTTAAATAGAAACAATTCTCAATAGAAACCAAAGCAACTTTATTTGACTACAACCGTAGTGTCGAGAACCTGTTTGGGGCTCTGCTCTGCATTTTTGTATTCGACTTTTACTTCCCATACTTCTATACCGGTGCTACTTTCCCGTTCCAGATCCCCGGTTATCGAATAGATCTTCGCACCTGCCGAGTAGTTGAGCGAGAGAAGGTCCTCTACCTCAGCTTCAACCCGATAGGGAACATCAATACTGGATTCCTTATCTCCACTGCCGGCGGCGGCAGAGTCGCTCTCCCCGCCTCCGCAAGCAGGCAAGGCCAAGAGGACTGCGACTACCAAAACACCTATACCAAAGAAAAATTTTGTCTTTTTCATAAATAAAATTATACGTGAGGCAAACAATTTTTTCAATTACAGCCCCTTTCTTTTCCGAAACATCGAACCACTATGTTTGTCAATCCACAAGGAAGGGTATACAATATGAAAGGATAGATATGGGATAAGGAAAAAACGGAAAGCATGAACGACAATAACGTATTCGGTGAGTTGGTCAGGGCCAGTTCGCAGCTTTCAGCGGAAACCAGGTACACTTCACAGGTATCTATTCTCGTGGAACAGGCAACCGATATTTCACGCTCCGACCTTGCTGTTCTCTACGCATATTCGGATTCCCAGAATCCCGGTGATACGCTCAGACGGGTATACCAGCGTGGGCGCTTCGACACCCCCGAAAAACTGCCCCGCAGCGAAGAAACAGTTGATTTCGTAGAGGATTGCGGCCAGACCCTCATTCTCCACGATACCGGCCGTCCCTTCTTCTCCGGAGCCTTTCTCAACCCACAGATGCGCAGCGCCATTGTTCTTCCCCTCTTTACCCCCACCGGAAAGATCGGAATCCTCTACCTCAACTCGCACCGACCGGGTTTTTTCACAGGGGGACGATTTTTGTTTCTGGACTCCCTCACCAGCCTTGCGGGGGGAATGCTGCACAACTCAAATCTCTACCGGGAGCTGCAGCGGCAATTGAAGTATGTTGAAAACCTCGAACGCTACCAGGAAAATATTTTCTCGTCCATGACCAACTTTCTCATCACCACCGATGAGCATGGGGCAATACACTATTTCAACAAGGCCGCCGTCGAACGGCTCGGCCTCTCACAGAAGGATTACGGAAAACCGGTCGATAAGATCTTCAAAGCACATATCGGAAAGGAGATTCTCCGGGCAGTTCGTACCGCAGAGAAAGATGGAAAGGAACGGCTCGGCCTGGAGGGTATCCTGAAGGGAACGCCCGGCTCGGAGAAAATCGCAGCCGGGGATCCGGAGTGTACATCAAAGGCTCCGGAGGTCCCGGAGAAAAACGGATCCGGCCGGGAAAAAGAAATCGATTTTTCTCTCAACATCTCTCCACTTCGGGGAAAACGCGGGAAAAAGGAGGGGCTCACCCTTCTGTTTACCGACCAGAGCAGGGAACGCAGGCTTCAAAAGGAGATGGAAACGGTCGTCGAAGAACGCCGGGCCATCAAGAACATGTTCAGCCGGTACCTTTCCGAGGATATTGTCCAGCAGTTGACCGATAAACCGGAATTAGTCAAACCGGGCGGGGACAAGAAAATTGCTACCATATTCTTTGCCGATATCCGCGGTTACACCACCTTTTCCGAAACCAAGGAACCCGAATATATCATCGATGTATTGAATGCCTACTTCAGCCAGGCGGTGGAGATTATAATCAAGCACAAGGGATACATAGACAAGTTTATCGGCGATGCCATCATGGCTGCGTGGGGAGTGCCCCTGAATTCCGAGGAAGAGGATGCTCTGGCCGGGGTGGAATGCGCTGTGGAACTTCAGCAGCTGATCCATTCGAAGAAGAGAACCTTTTTCGTCGGGGAAGCCTCCCATCTGTCGGTTGGAATCGGCATGCACACCGGATCCCTAGTGGCGGGTAATCTCGGGAGCGAACGGCGTATGGACTACTCGGTTATCGGCGACACAGTAAATGTCGCAGCCAGACTCGAGGGCGTGGCAAAGAGCGGAGAGGTCATCATTACCGAACAGACCCGGGAGATGATAGGAGACCGGTTTAAACTAAAGGAACTCGAACCGGTAAAAGTAAAGGGCAAGGAAAAACCGATCCACATCTTCAGTGTACTCAAACAGGTCAGTTAAGGCTGCGGAGGAGACATATGTCAAAGAACGAAATGTTTAGTTTTTTCGGTGAACTTTCTATTGAACTTATAATCGGTATAACCGCAGCACTCATTGTAGTTGTCGCAGGAGTTGTCTGGTTCATCGTATGGAGAGCTCGGGTCAAGCGGCGAATCCGCGAATCCGGCGAAAGCATCGAGGCGGCACAGGTGCTTCTGCAGCAGCTGAACCGGCGTCCAACAGCAAAGCTGGCCCGTCAGCTTCTTGCACACATTCCCGACACGGCACTGTTTACCATCTTTATCTGTGCACTCGAAAACAAAAAGATTGCTGATGAGCTTATCCGATGGATAGACCAGAGCGGAGACATGTTTGTCTACCGCCGCCTCGCCCTTTCGGGTAAAGGGGAAGAGTTCAACGGGCAGAAGGCGTGCAGCCTCTTCTCCGACCACCTAGACCGAATCAGGGAAATGACCGGCGACCCGGAATGGCCGGCCCGTTACATGGCGGTGAAGATTCTCCTCCACGACAACGACGAACGGTCCAAACGGGCAGTCCGGGATATGTGGAATGATCCCCACACACTCATCCGCAGAACCCTTGTCGAAGAGTTCACCCCTTCCGAAGATAAATCCGGAGAGAAGGAATCCGATGATCTCTACACCCGCCTAATACAGTTTATTACCGCCGACCCGGTCTTCGAGGTCCGGCGCGCGGCCAAAAAACGCATCGTCAGCGAATTTGCCGAGAGGTATCAGGTTGATTACTCCGATCTTGCCCCGGAGCAGATTCTCCACCACATAGAACAGTTCGACCCTGAATCTTCCGAGGACAGAAACAGCGCACTTGAGTTCCTTCTCGAAGACAACCTGGAACTTCGCTTTGCCGCAGCGCGTTTTCTGGATCAGGCAGGAAGCCTGGAGACCCTCTTTGCCGAGGTAGATTTTGCCGATCAGGACCTCCTGCAACGGAACAAAAAAAAGCTGAAAAACGCGGTAGAGGTAAATTGTGACTCGTTCCTCGAGAAGGTTAAGGAAACCGATAACCCGGCGTCTCTTTTGCTGGCGGCGGAGATCCTTACCGAACAGGGAAAGTCGGCCTATATTCCGCCCCTGGCGGAGCACGTTTTCTCCCGCACCGCAACCGGACCCGGCGAGAACCGTCTTTTCGAACAGACGGTACAAAGCATCAGGGAGCGTGGACCGGAAAGCGCCGTTCGGCGCATGGCCGAAGAGCTCCGCCGCCGCAGCAGCCGGGAAGAGGATGCCGCCCTTCTTCTCGAAAATCTTCCGGCCTTCTTTCCCTTTGTTACCGTCCCCGTCCTGACGGCACTATTGAAAGACCCCTCCTTCAACCTTCGCGAGAGACTTCACGAGGCCTTTCTGCGCCTCGACCCTTCATACTACCTCGATGAACTCTTCTCCGTCCTGAAAGCCGGACGGGATGCCTATCCCCATTCGGTACGAATCTCCTGCCTTCTCCTGTTGGGGAAACTCAAGCTCTCCTACTGTATGCAGTTTCTTCTCGAGCAGATGCCGATTCTCCCCTTCGAGGAGGCGCGGGATTTTTCTGTTCACTTGAAAGATTATGACGGAAAGCTTTTCCAGAAACGAGTACTCGATCTGATGAACAATGACGACGGCAAGGTCAAAGCTGCCCTTATTTCAGCAGTACCGGCGACCGGGAACAAGGAATTCCTCAAACCGATCCGGGAAGCGGTCGGAGATGCCGACCCGGAAGTCCGGCGGGCTGCGGTATGGGCGCTTCTCGAATACGGAGATCAGCGCTCGGTTAAGGGTTCCGTCGATCTCCTCCGGGACCCGGTCGAGCGGGTGCGCATAGAAGCCGCTCGGGCTCTTGGCTCGAAAGGAAAGCCCTCCATACTCAACAACTTTTCCGAGATACTCAGCGACCCCAACGAGGTCGAGTCGGTAAAACTGGCCGCCCTCGAGGGGTTGTCCGCATCGAAAGAAAAAAAATCTGTAGACCTTTTGGTAGAACAGCTGAAAGACCGGGGAGAAGAACTTACCGAACAGACCATCGAAGCCCTTTCGGCAAAAAGTGACAAGGACCTCGTGAAGCCGCTGGTCACCCATCTCAAAGACGCAGAGCCCGAATTGCGTGACAAGATTAGCGAAGCCTTCAAACGTATGGGCGAGCAGGCGGAAACACCGCTTCTCGAACTCCTGCGTGAGGACATCGCATCTCTTACCCCTCACATTACCTACGTGCTCGAACAAACAGGCTGCGTAGAACAGACCATTCGCAAACTCAACCACCGGGATGCCGAGGTTCGCAGAGAGGCAGCCGATATCCTTTCCCGAATCGGAACCACCTCCGCCTTCCGCGGCATAGTCCTGGCTGCCCGGGACCCCGACGAAGACGTCCGGGTCATGGTTACCCGCGCTCTCGAACGGCTCAACACCGAAAGCGACAGCGAAATCCTCGAAGAGCTCAAAAACGACCCGGACAAGCGGATACGCAAGTACACCCTCTGGGCAATGGAGCGAATTACCTCAAAAAACAGCGAATGAGTCAACGCGAATACATCAATCCCAAAGCCCTTCTCCAGAAGACGGTATTCCTGGCAATGCGGGAACACTGCCTGCATTACGCAAAACCGGGGGCGTTTATTCGACGGTTACCATCGTGTCGACAACCTGCTTGTTGCACTGTTCACAGACTCTGAATTCTACCTCTACATCCCAGAATTCTACACCGGCGGTTTCACGGTCCAAGCGGCCTTTTATAGAATAGATCTTCGCACCCACTGAGGGATCGAGCGAGAGCTGGTCAATCACCGCAGCTTCAACCTGATAGGGAACATCATTACCGGACCCCTTGTCTCCACCGCTGCCTGAGGCAGAATCGCTATCGCCGCCTCCGCAAGCGGTTAAAGCAAAAAGAATCACGACCACGAAAACACCTGCACCCAAGAAAATGTTTGTCCTTTTCATGACTAAAGCTATTAGCAGGAATAAAGGTTTTTTTCAACTATATTGGAAAGCTATTTTCGGTAGAATAGGGGGGCGAAAAGTATCAGCACCGTATAAATTTCCAACCTGCCCAAAATCATGACGGCAGACAACCAAATCTTCACATAATCAGGAAAAAAAACAAAATTTGTAGATGGACCGACATCACCGAACCCTGGTCCGATATTCCCTATACAAGCCAGAGAGGCTGTTAAAGCAGTCGTAAAATCAGTTCCGCTCGAGGCGACAACAATGGTAGAGATCACAACAAAAACAATATACAAAAAGACAAATCCAGATATTGTTGCCACTATTTTATTATCCAGCGATTTTTTATTCAAACGGACCAGGTGCACACCACGAGGAACTATCAAAGATCGTATTTGTTTTTTTGCTGTTTTGATCATAACAGTGACATGCATCATTTTAATTCCCCCGCTGGTCGAACCGACACATCCGCCGATAAACAGCATCAATAACAAAATACCCTGAGCCAGCATCGGCCACAGAGTATAGTCACTAGTTGAAAAACCAGTAGAGGTCATCAAGGTTGCTACCTGAAAAGCTCCATATCTTAACGCCGGACTAACCTCCGAAAATACTCCTGTTATATAAAGATTAGCAGCCACCACTCCGACCGCCAATGCGAAGAGAAATACATACGCTTTTAATTCACTGTTGCTCCGAATAATATCAAATCGGCCGGTGAATGCACGAAAATACAATGCAAAGTTAACTCCCGAAAGCACCATAAAAACGGTTACCACCCATTCAATGTAAGCACTATTAAAAGCAGCGATACTAGCATTTTTTGTGGAAAAACCGCCCGTTGCCAGGGTAGCAAAGGAATGGTTAATCGCATCGAATATTTCCATGCCGCCCAGTCTCAATAGAAGAACTTCTACAACGGTAAAGGAGAGATAGATTGACCAGAAAATCCGCGCCGTTTGAGATATGCGCGGTGTCAATTTTTCAACATCAGGACCCGGCGCTTCTGCGCTCATAAGCCTGTAGCCACTTATCCCCAAAAGGGGAAGCACTGCCACTCCCAGCACAATAATCCCCATTCCCCCCAGCCAATGAG
>JAIPGG010000078.1 GCA_021736255.1 Spirochaetales bacterium
TTAAAAGGAAACTCGACAAGACGGCGATCAGAAGAATCGGCAGAGCAAAAAAGCTGTAGAGCAAAAAGATAACGATCTGAAACAACCCCCGGAACTCCCCGATCTGCTGAAAGCGTTCTGAGGCCTCGGTGAGCATGCGCGCATCCTGATCGAAGCCTTCCGGCAGGACAATGCCGAGAACGGCATAGCCGGTATCGCCCCCTCCCGCAGCCGGCGGCAGGAAGCGGATCGCCCGGATCACACTCCGTCCGGCCCGGGATGCCTTCGGCATGAGCCCCTCGCTGCGGATTTCCGGCTTGCCTTCGATCCTGGCGGCCTGATCGCCGAAGAATTCCCGTTCCCGGCCCGAGGGGCCGAAGAGCTGGAGACTGCCGATGCCGGCGCCGGTGTTCTGGATTGTGTTCCAGAGCTGTTGGGGCCGGTCGCGGTAGCTTTCGAGCATCCTGGTGTAGAGGGGGCTGTCGTTCAGGGTGCGCAGCCGTTCGAGCCCGCCCTGGTAAACCTCGAGAGCGCTTCGCAGTCCTGCATCGAGGGCCTGAGAGGTGTCGCCGCTGTACCAGGAAAACAGGGCCGAACGGATAAAGTTGAACGAAAGCAGGGCCTGGGGAAGTGCCGAAAGGATCGAGATGAAGACGAAGAACACAATGAGTTTGACCTTGAGCTTTACGCCGGGGTCACCGGCTCTGCGTTCCCTGCGCAGCCGGATGACGTTGACCACGAGCGCTCCGATAAGGAAGACCGGCAGCACGATACCCATGGGTATCAAAAGGTATCCCGAGAACTGGCGGGAAAGCGACAGATCGGAGAGAATCTGCCGTGCAAAAACGAGTACGAGAACGGTAAGCAGGGAGTAGATCAGCAGAAGAACGATCAGCCCGGTGGTCGTGGAATAAGCCCGCTGTCCCAATATGGAATGACGCTTTTGTTCCTGCTTCATCATTTCAATCCGATCTCTCCGGCTTCTTGTCTATCTATATAGCCGCGCTGCCATTCACCTCGAATATCGGTAAAGGGAAGAATCAGCGAGAGTATATGAAGCGGCGGAATAAGCCGAATTGGTTCGAGAATGATGCGAGTGCGAACCTCCCTGCGCCGGCGGTTTTCTCCCGCATAGAGGGGGATCGGGTAATCCTCGAGACGGAGAAAGGCACTGATAGCCGGGGCGGGGGCGGCAAAATGCAGGGTTTTCCCGTAGCTCCGTTCGATGAGGTAGCTCTCTAAGAATGGATCAAAGCGCAGGATGTGTTTCGGCTCCGCCTCCATGACCAGCCGGCCGCCGAAGATATCCGCCAGGCCCTCTTTGTGTTCATACACCCGGATTTGAAAGAATATACGGCTGGACATTCCCGCCTGCAGAGACCGGAGGATTCTTCCGGATTCTCCGGAGTGGAAATCCAGGTCTATATAGAGCCCTCTATCGGTGGGGGAGATGTCGAGGCGGGTGTGGGCTGCATGGAGAGCGGCAGCCGGGAGTATCTGCAGCACGAGAAACAGAACTGTATACAGGAGGATTCGAACCCTCTTATTCCTCTTCGAAGCGGTTCTCGAAGAGTTTTGCCACTGCATCCACTGCTTCCTGTTCATCTTCACCCTCGGCTACGACCTTCAGCGTGGTATTATACCCTGCTCCGAGGGTGATAATACCCATGATCGATTTTCCGTTGATCCGTTCGGAGTCTTTTTCGAAAAAAATATTCGAGGAGAATTGATTGGTTGTCTGCACCAGCAGTGCCGCAGGCCGGGCATGAATTCCCGCCCTGTTTTTTATGGTAACTTCTTTCTCGACCATGTCTTTCCTCGAAATCTTCAGGAGGGTTCCTGTTTTTCGTAGTATACGGCGCGGGCGTTCTCGCTTTCAAGCCAGCGGAGCACATTCTCGTTGAAATCTTTGGCGGAATAGTAACCCATTTTCTTTAAGCGTTCATTCATGGCGGCTGTTTCGATGATGATCGGGATGTTTCTTCCCGGTTTTACCGGTACGTCGAGGGTGGGAACTTTTACCCCGAGGATTTCCGTGTACTGTTCGTGACTGCCGATCCGGTCATAGTATTTGTCCGCATTCCATTCTTCGAGTTTGACCATGAGCTGTATCTGTTTCTGGTCGCGGATTGCTCCGACCCCGAAGAGGTGGGTGATGTTGATGATCCCGAGCCCCCGGACCTCCATGTGATGGCCGAGAACCTGGTTTGCCCCCGAACCGAGGAGGATATTCCCGCTGACACACTTGATTTCCACTACGTCATCGGCCACGAGCCGGTGTCCGCGTTCAACCAGTTCGAGGGCTGTCTCGCTTTTGCCGACCCCGCTTTCCCCCTGGATCAGGATTCCAATACCGTAGACCTCCACCAACACCCCGTGGACGGTCTGCTGGGGGGCAAAGACATTGCTCAAGGCCCGGATGAGCCGGATTGTGAACTCCGAAGAAGAGATCTCGGTCTGCAGGACCGGACATTGGTTCTTTTCGGCTATATCGAGGAACTGCCGGTGCGGTTCGAGATTGTGGGTAAATACGCAGCAGGGCATCTGGTAGGAGAACATGATCTCCAGGTTCTTCATGTCGTTGTCACGGGCGAGTTTTTCCAGGTACGCGTACTCACCCCGCCCGAAGAGTTGTATCCTCTGGTGATTGAACTTTTCAAAAAACCCGCTGAGGGCGAGCCCGGGACGGTTCAGATCTGGAACATGTATCTCCCTTACCAGGCCCGGCCGGCCGGCAACACAGCGAACAGCAAGGTCGTTGTGCTCCCTCAAATCCATATCGAGGAGATCGAGCACAGTAAATTTTTTCACCCCATACGGTGATCCTCCCGCCTTTTCAGTGTTCCTTGACCTTTTTCCGTTCTTTATTGACCTTGTTCACGAGTTTGTCGATAAGTTTGTCGATTCCCTCGTTCAAATCGAAGGTTTTCACTGTGATATGCCCTTTGGCGCCCCATCTGAAGTGGACATGAGATTCGAGGGTATATCCTCTTGTTTCTTTTGTCAGGGTAAAAAGGAGATCCACCAGATCTTCCCTGGCGTGGTCGAGTTTATCGAGTTTCTTATCTAAATAATTGCGTGTAGACTCTCCGACATCGAAATGAACTCCCTTTACCTCGATATTCATACTTCCTCCTTGTATTCCGCCGCAGGGCGGCGTTATCTGTCGTAGGACGACATGATATCCAGTTCTTTTCGATACTTGGCAACCGTGCGCCGAGCCAGGTCTATTCCCCTGGCCTTGAGCATATCGGTGATTTTCTGGTCGGAGAGGTGTTTGGCTTCTCCCTCGATAATCTCTCTGATAATCTCCTTTACACTTTGCTTCGAATACTGGGTGCCTCCGGCGCTGATCCCGCCGATGGCGTTGGAGAAGAAGTATTTGAGTTCGAATATTCCCCATTCGGTCTGCATGTATTTCCCGTTGGTAGAGCGGGAGACGGTAGATTCGACCACCCCGATTTCATTGGCGATGTCGTTCAACGTAAGGGGAACGAGCTTTTTCGGGCCGTGGAGAAAAAATTCGCGTTGGAATTCGACGATGGCCCGGGCAACCTTGAGAAGGGTGTTGTTCCGCTGCTGAATGGTCTGAATGAACCAGCGGGCTTCATTGATGCTCTTTTGGACATAATTCTTGAGACGCGGTGTTGATTCGCTCTTTTCTGATTCTCCGGATGTTGCCAACCGACTGAAATACGGATCGATTCCGAGAACGGGAAATTCCTCGTCGTTCAGAATGATGACGAACTCGCCTTCCTTGATGGTTACCATAAGGTCCGGAACTACATATTGGGTTTCCTCGGTAAAATACCGCCGGCCCGGAAAGGGATCGAGGGTTTTGAGGTATTCGAGGACAAACTCGATCTTTTCCTGTTTTCGCTGCATGCGCCGGGCGATCTCCTGCAGCTTGCCGCGCTCCAGGGTGTCCAGATGATTGCGAATGACCTCTACCGTGCCGTCGGGTGCATCCCCGTTGATTTCGGCTTGGACAAGCAAAGATTCCCGGTAGTCGTTTACCGCCACTCCGACCGGATCGAAATGATGGATTATGTCCAGAATCCTGTCGAGTTCGGGATGTTCGGATTCGGGTATGAGGCTGTAGGGGTCGACGAGGTGAAACCCATTGCTGTCGAGGTTGTTAATTATCAATTCTCCGATGGCGAACAGGTGCTCGTCTATCGGCTGGAGACGCAGCTGCCAGTGGAGATGGTCGTGGAGACTCTCCGGCCGGGAGAGGGCTCCCTCTAAAAACTTGCGCTTGGTATCTTCCCGGTCTCCCGAGCGGTCCTGGCCCGAAAAGCCCGGGTCGGAGGTATCATCGAAATATGTTTCTTCGGCCGGTCGTTCCTCGTATTCGTCGAGGGAAGTGGAGGGGGCCTCTTCGATGATCTCGAGGGCAGGATTTCGTTCGAGTTCTTCCTGGATCCGGGTTTTGAGTTCGGTGAGCGGCAGTTCCATGAGCTGGATGGACTGGATCATCTGAGGGCTGAGACGCTGTGTTTGCTGTTGTTTTATCGAAGGTCTTTGTTCGAACTGCACGTTCCCTCCCGCTCTTGGTTCACTGTTAATTCTTGTGCGTTGAGAGGGCTTTGTCAACGTACGAAACAGCCTTACATGCGAAATTCCTGGCCCAAATAGATCGTCCGTGCAAGTTCGCTTGCCAGGATATCATCTTTTCCCCCGTGAACAATGATGTCTCCGAGGTTGATGATGTAGGAGCGGTGGGTGATTTCCAGGGTGTCGCGGACATTGTGATCGGTGATGAGAACGCCGATTTTGTCTGCCGCTAGTTTTTGAACGATGTTTTTGATTTCATGAACAGCTATTGGGTCGATTCCTGCGAAGGGCTCATCCAAAAGGAGAAATTTCGGTTCGATGGCCAGGGCCCGGGCGATCTCCGTTCGCCGGCGCTCCCCTCCGGAAAGGGTGTAAGCCCTTTGTTTTCGCAAGTGGTCGATCCCGAGATCCTGCAGGAGTTCTTCGAGCTTTTCTTTCCGGTCCTCTTTTGTCAACTCCTTCCTGCTTTCGAGAATAGCCCAGATATTCTGTTCCACCGTCAGTTTCCTGAAGACCGAGGCCTCCTGCGGGAGGTAGGAGATCCCCTTTCTGGCACGACGGTACATGGGGGCGTTGCTGATATTCCGGTTGTTCATGAATATGCTGCCCCGCGTCGGCCGGATAAAGCCGACGACCATGTAGAAAATTGTTGTTTTTCCGGCGCCGTTCGGACCGAGCAGGCCTACCACCTCTCCCTCGTGCATAGAAAAACTGACATCTTTTACCGCGTATTTTTTGCCGAAGCGCTTTTGCAGCCCCTCAACACTCAAGGTGTTTGCACTCATTCGCTGTCTTCTCCGGTTATCACTTCTCCGCGGACCTCCCCTTCCAGACTGATTTCATCTGCTTCCAGATCGATAACGATCCGCGAGGCCCGGTAGGTGTCGTCTTTCCAGTTGACAACCGGCATGCCGGAGAGCTCCATTACCTGCCGTTCCTTGTCGTACCTGGCGAATTCCGAACGGCCGGCAAAGTCTTCCCCGAGGATACGTACTCCGATCTGCATCAGCGCAATATCCTTTTCTCCGTCATACTCGAGGAAGCCGCTCTTTATTACCACCTCGTTGTCCCGGTCTTCGAGGACCGAGCGGCCCTGGATCCTTGAAAGGTCGAGCCGGCGGTCGTAAAAGAGGTTGCTGCAGGTAATCAAGAGGCCCTTTTCCTCCTGAATTACCTCCACATTTTGCCGGCAGCGGGCATAGCGGAAGTCATCGCCGTAGAGTTCGATCTCCTCCGCGGTAATTTCGGTGGATTCTGTTTTGATAACCGCGTTTCCGCGCAGAACGGTGTGTTCTTCCCCGCCGGTTAGTACGGTCGTCATCGTGTTTCCCTGGAATTCGAGGGATTCGGCCGGGAGAAATGCGGCGGTTATAAGAAGGAGGGTAAAAAGCTCGAGAGCCCTGCAAAGCCGGGGAGCGGATTTTTTCTGATAGCTTCCGGCTGTCTTCAATCGCCGGCTCCGTCTTGTTCGTTTTTATACCTTCCCCGGACCGGTCCTTCGAAGCGGACTGTTCGATCCGCAGCAGTTGCAGAGAAGCCCGTACCTTCGGCCCAGGAACCGTCGGAGTCGCGGAGGCGGACCTTCTCCCCCGCTCTTCCTTCGAGGGTCTCTTCGCTGTCATTCCAGCGTAGATACTCGGTTTCCAGTTCCGCCTCTTCCTCGTATGAGTAGAACCGGAGGTTTCCCCTCAGTTCCACTATCTCGCTTTCGGTATTGTAGTCGGCGGTATCGGCAGTTCCTTCGGTCGTAATCTCCCCGGCCGGGTTGTACTCCTTATATCCGACTTCTTCGAGTTCGTAGGTGTTCCGTTTTTCGTAGATCCGGGCGGTGGAAGCAGTGATCCTCGCCAGCGGGGAGTCATGTTCCACAACCGTATGTTTATACCCGGAAAAGACCGCATCCGGAGTCGTTTCGTCGGCGGTCTCTGCAAGCCGGGAATCCTTATAGTCGAGGGAACAGGCGGCGGTGGTCAGCACGGCAGCGGCCAGAAGGAGGGGAACACATATATGGAGGTAAGCGGCCGGTCCGGTTTCCCGGCTGCGGCTAAATTTCGGCCTTTGCCGGTTCTCGCATCGTTTCATGATTTAGAACAGCCTCGATAAAGCTTTGAAAGAGGGGATGGGGGATAAGCGGTGTGGAACGGAACTCGGGGTGATACTGTACACCGATTCCCCAGGGATGATCGGGCCACTCGACGGCCTCTACCAGGGCTCCGTTGGGGGTTTGTCCGCTGATGACGAGACCCGCTTCGAGGAAGGCCTCCCGGTAGGTATTGGAGACCTCAAACCGGTGCCGGTGGCGTTCGGATATGGTTTTCTTGTTGTAGATATCGTGGATACGGGTGCCGGGTTCGAGAGACGAGGTATTGTGCCCCAGACGCATGGTTCCGCCGAAATTCTGTACATCGACCTGTTCTTCCAAAAGGCTGATGACCGGGTGCGGCCCGTCGGGATAGAACTCAGTGCTGTTGGCCTCCGCCAGTCCCATTACCGAACGAGCGTACTCGATGATCATTGTCTGCATTCCGAGGCAGATTCCGAAGGTGGGGATCTTGTGCTCCCTGCCGTAACGGATAGCCTCGATCATACCCTCGATACCCCGCTGGCCGAACCCTCCCGGAACAAGAATTCCGTCGACCTCGTCGAAAAGGTGTTTATTGTCGCCGGTATCCAGGTCAATGGATTCCGCATCGATCTTGATGAGGTCGAGTTTGGCCTGGTTTGCTATGGCGCCGTGATAGAGGGCTTCATAGACCGATTTGTACGAGTCATGCAGCTCGATATACTTTCCGACGATGCCGACCCGGGCGGTGCGCTCTGCGTTTTTGAGGGTGTGAACGACACGCTCCCAGCCGGAGAGATCGGGATCGGTTGCCGACAATTCCAGCTTGTCCAGCACAATGCCGTCCATATTCTGTTCGTGGTAGATGATGGGGATCTCGTAAATCGTGGTGTCCACATCATTGGCGGAGATGACCGCTTTCGGGTCAACGTTGGTAAAAAGGGCAATCTTGCGCCGGAGTCCCTCCTCCAGGGTATGAGGAACCCGGCATAAAAGCACATCCGGTTGTAAACCGGTCTGCTGCATGTTTTTGACCGAATGCTGGGTGGGTTTGGTTTTGAGCTCTCCCCCGCTTACCTCGGGAATGAGGGTGAGGTGAACAGATATGGCGTTTTCCCTGCCGAGTTCGTGAATGATTTGGCGAACGGCTTCCAGAAAGGGGATCGACTCGATGTCTCCCACCGTTCCCCCGACCTCGGTGATGGTGATGTCCACTCCGTCTTCTTTGCCTATCTGATAGACTCTCCGTTTTATCTCGTCGGTGATGTGGGGAATGACCTGTACCGTACGGCCGAGGTATCGGCCTTCCCGCTCCTTTTTGATGACTTCCTGGTAGACCTGACCGGTCGTGATGGAATTGTCCTGGGACAAAGGGGACTGAGTAAACCGGTGATAATTGCCGAGGTCGAGGTCGGTTTCCGCCCCGTCGTCGGTCACATAGACCTCTCCGTGCTGGTAGGGATTCATCGTGCCTGCATCGACGTTCAGATAGGGATCAATCTTGATCATCCGGACTTCGAGGCCCCGAGACTCGAGAAGGGTGCCCAGTGAAGAGGCCGCAAGGCCCTTCCCTAGGCTTGAACATACACCGCCGGTTACAAATATAAATTTACTCACGTGATGAAATTATCTGTGAGCTCCTCATTCCTGTCAATCGGGCTTGCTGCCTCGGCGGGTAAAAAGATGACTTCCCGGCCGGCTGCAAAGGAATTCTCATCGATCAGGCTTGTTTTCCCCTCAGAAAACATCTCGACCGAGGCCCGAATCGGCAATCCGAGCCTGAGGGCAACCGCTATACCGTCGCTTGCGCGGACTTCCCTGGTAATTCTGCGGAAACGACGTCGATAGCTAAGGCGGGCGTCATATTGGCATCCCCGGCACCGGTAGATCTCGATTTCGCCTTTTTTGATATTGAGCTCTTCCATAACCAGGGCCAGAAGATCGTGGGTGAGTGGTTTCGGCGGCGAGGCCCCCTGGATTTCTATGAGAATGGCCCCGGTTTCGAAGGGTTCGGTCGGGATGGGGAGGCTTGTGCCGTCTTCGCTCTGCAGGAGTACCTGGGAGGTACCGGTCTGTTCATCGATAATGATCCCCTTTACCGAGCAGCTGGTCATTTCGTTTTTGTGTATCATGTTCTGAATATATCACGTCCGGGGAAGATTTCATGATGATTATATTGACAGCGGGAAACTGGAACCATAGACTCAGTCATACATGGGCGAAATTCTCGATAGTGAATATTTTGAAAAGTTTCGAAAGCTCATCTATGATGCAAGCGGAATCCACTTTTCAGAAAACAACAGAACGATCCTGGAAAGCAGGCTCAGGGAACGTCTCCGTTCATCCGGTCTCGATAAAATCTCCGACTATTATCAGAAAATTCAAAACAACCAAGAGGAGATCAAGAGTCTTCTCGACTCGGTAACCACCAATCTGACCCGCTTCTTCCGGAATACCGCTCATTTTCAGACCTTCGAGAACTTTGTGATTCCCAAGCTCTTGGAACGGAAGAAAGAGACCCGGAGCAGTGAATTCAAGCTGTGGAGTGCCGGCTGTTCCACCGGAGAGGAGCCGTATTCGCTGGCCATGGTCTTGAAGGAACAGCTGCCGGCCAACTTTGATTTACAGATAGTAGCCTCTGATATCAGCCTGAAATCCCTGATGGTCGGCCAGGAAGGCTACTACGCCGAAAACCGGATAAACGGCATACCCGAGCACTATCTGAACAAGTATTTCGACCGGAAAGGGAACGGGTATCAGATCAAGGATGAAATCAAAAACCTGGTGAAATTCGATTATCACAACCTGAAAAACGACAGCGGACTGCGGGATCTGGACGTAGTTTTCTGCAGAAATGTGCTGATCTATTTCGATGAAACAGCGCAAAAGTCGAGTGTGGACCGGTTCTGGCAGACAATGAGCGATTATTCCTATCTGTTCATCGGTCATTCCGAATCCCTGTTCGGGATGAAAACCAATTTCGAGTTCGTAAAAACCGATTGGGCCTGTGTATATCGGAAAATGGTGAAGAGGTAAGCTGCGATGGCTGAGTCCGACCGTCCTGTATCCGTACTCATCGTCGATGATTCGGCGCTGATGCGGAATGTGATTGAAAAAATCATTGAATCCTCCGAGGGACTCGAGGTAGCCGGAAAGGCGATGAACGGCTCCTTTGCCCTTCAGAAACTCGAACGGCTCCACCCCGAGGTGATCGTACTCGACCTCGAAATGCCGGAGATGAACGGTATCGAGTTCTTGCAGGAACGCAAGAAACGGGGTATCGAAATACCTGTCGTTATTCTCTCTTCGGTAGCAAAAAAGGGAGCCCGGGTGACCATGGATGCCATATCTCTCGGGGCCTCCGATTTCATCATGAAACCGTCTGCAGGACGGGCCGAAGAGATGAGAGAGGTCGGGCAGAGCCTGGCGGAGATGCTCCGTGGGTACGGACACCAGTTCCGCGAAGGAAAACCGATATCCCCGGAAGATTTGAAGAAGACTCCTCCCCCGAAGAAAGCGAAACCGGCCACGCCCGAGGCACCCCCGCCGAAAGAGCGGGAGGAAAAAACCGCTAAAGCTGCGAAACAGAAAAAAACTGCCGGACCGCCGGCTGCCGTAACCCCGAAACAGGAACCGGCAGCGGTGGAACTTCTTGCCATTGGTATCTCTACCGGGGGGCCGAATGCCTTGCGCCGGGTGTTTGCCGACATCGATCCCGACTTGCCCGTGCCCGTGGTGGTGGTCCAGCACATGCCGGCCGGCTTTACCGAGGAGTTTGCCAAGAGCCTCGACCGGATCTGTCCCCTCGATGTCAAAGAAGCCGAAGACGGCGACCTGCTGAAGGCCGGCCGGGTCCTGATAGCCCCGGGAGATTATCACCTCGAGGTGGAAAAACGCTCGCTGGCCTCGGTAGTACGGGTGGTCGAACGGGAGCCGGTAAACGGACACCGCCCCTCGGTGGATGTGCTCTTTGCCTCGGTTGCAAGGCATTTCGGGAACCATGCCCTGGCGGTCATCATGACGGGTATGGGCCGTGACGGGGCAAAGGAGATCGGCACGATCTACGGAGAAGGCGGCTGGACCCTGGGGCAGGACGAGGAAAGTTCAGTTGTCTACGGCATGCCGAAGGTGGCTTTTGACTCGGGATATATTCGCCGGGTCGAGCCGCTGCAGCACATTGCAGAGGCGTTGTCCGAAATCATCAGCGAGTCGCAGTAATAATCCGGGTCAGCCGGGGCAGATCGGTTTTCCGTTTGAACTTCGAGATGAGCAAACTCAGTCCGAAGCCCATTACCAGACCGGCCAGTCCCATAAGGACATTCGCGCCCTCTCCGCCGAAACCAAGAAGATTCTCTGCAATCAAGTACATGGCAATAAACAGAATGAGCGGGAGGATGAGTACCTGAAAACCGGCCAACACTGCCTTCCAGGGTTCGAGAAAGACCTCCACCGTGTCCCCGGTTTGCACCGGTAAATCGGGAGTATTTTCCGCCTGGAAGGTTCGGCTTTTCGAGGAGCAGAAACTGCTGTTGCAGCTCTTGCAGCCTTCGCTTCGGCTGCAGGTAAGAGTGATTACCGAATCATCTATCTTGATAACGGTTCCCTGTTCAGTCACCGTGTGCCTCCTTTCCTGTAGTCTTTTCGGCATCCGCGTGTTCGGGAGTTTTACACGGCCGCCGAAGGCGTTCGATCGAAAGGGCCCTGCCGTCGCCGCCGATCTTCAAGACTACTCCCTGAATTTCCAGCCCTTCCCAGGTTTCCTGGGAGCGTTCGGGGATCTGGGTCAGAAACTTCCTGATTTCCACATCCGGCAAGAGTCCTCCTACCGACTGGGCGCTCCCGGTCCGGCCCGCATCGGTAATGACGGCCGTTCCCTTTTTCATGATCCGTTCATCGGCGGTAAGGGCCTTGCTGTGGGTTCCGATAACGGCCGAAACGAGCCCGTCGGCATGAAAAAACATGGTGTTTTTTTCCGCCGTTGTAGCGGCATGAAAGTCGAGTATCTTGACAGGACAAGTGCTGAGCCGGGAGGTGATCTCCGGCAGGAAGGTGAAGGGGTTGCTCAGATGGACCCGCTGAAAACCCGACTGCCCGAGCAGGCTGATAACGGCAATGGACTTCCCGTCCTTTTCATAGATTTTCCATCCGCGGCCGGGATTGCCGGGAGGATAATTCGCCGCACGAAGGATATAGGGGGCTTTCTGGATATGGGGGACCATGTCCTTCTTGTAGTAGATGCATTCCCCGCTGGTGATGACGTCGAGGCCCAGTTTCCGCAGGTACACCGAGTGATTTTTTCCGATCCCGAAACCGCCGGTTGCTCCGTCGCCGTTGGCGATAACGAAGTCGACTTCATACTGGCTAACCAGGTCCTTCAGAGCCGATTTAACACAGTAGACCCCGCCCTTTCCGACAATTTCACCTAAAAAAAGTATTGTAGTTTCCACCACGGCAAAGATACGAAAAATCGCGGGGAATTGAAAGGGTGATCGAGGCCTGCCGGCGGCGGCTCGATCCGGACGAGACCGATGCCAAAGGATGCCTTGAAGATGCACCCGGCTGCCGCCGCCGCCTCGTTCCGAGCCGTTTGCGCCGTGTTGCCTCACCCAAAATTCTAACCGAAATCTTCCGATGCCTCATTTAAAAATCTAACCGTAGTAGCAGTACTTTCTTTCTCTTTTTGCTTCTTGTTCTCTTTCTTGGTGGATAATGTGAATAAGGAAAGTACCA
>JAIPGG010000079.1 GCA_021736255.1 Spirochaetales bacterium
TGCCGTTGTCTCCTCGCAGACCGAACATAAACAGTACTTCCCCAAAGCAGGATGGGTGGAACACGACCCGATAGAAATCTGGGAGAACACCTGCCGGGTAATTAGAAAAACCCTCCGGAAAGCCGGCGCACATGCCGAGAGCCTTGCCGCCGCAGGCATAACCAATCAGAGAGAGACAACGGTTGTCTGGGACAGGACTACCGGGAAACCCCTGCATAACGCCATTGTCTGGCAGGATACCCGCACCTCCGAACTCGTCGCCGGCCTCGAAGAGCATGCCGAACTCTTCCGCCGGCGCACCGGCCTGCCGCCCGCCACCTACTTCTCCGGCCCCAAACTTCGCTGGATTCTGGATAATGCACCCGGCGTACGGCGTGCAGCAGAGGAGGGGCGGGCACTTTTCGGTACGATCGACACCTGGCTCATCTGGAAACTCACCGGCGGGGAGGTTACCGCATCTGCAAAGCCAGTAAGCGAAGCCTCAACCGAAGCTTTCGAGGCCGGCGTCGGCCCCGCCCATATAACCGATGTAACCAATGCCTCCCGGACCATGCTGATGAACCTCGAAACCCTCGAATGGGACGAAGAACTGCTGGAGGTCCTCAATATCCCCCCTTCCATGCTCCCGGAAATCCACTCTTCGAGTGAGCCGGCCTCCTATGGCCTCACCCGCCCCGAGGGCCCCTTCGCCGGAAAAGTCCCGCTCACCGGCATCCTCGGGGACCAGCAAGCCGCCCTTTTCGGCCAGACCTGCTATCAGCCCGGCGAGGCAAAGTGCACCTACGGCACCGGAGGCTTCTTGCTGCTGAACACCGGCGGCGAACCGGTCCGCTCAGAACACGGCCTGCTCACCACCGTTGGCTACCGCATCGGGCATGAACCTGCCGTCTACGCCCTCGAAGGCTCGATCGCCGTTGCGGGCTCTCTGGTGCAGTGGTTCCGGGATAACCTGAAAATGATCAGCTCGGCGCCGGAAATCAACGATCTGGCCGCCGAGGTAAGCGACAGCGGCGGGATTTACATCGTCCCTGCCTTCTCGGGGCTTTTTGCTCCCTACTGGAAACCCGGAGCCCGGGGCGTCATTGCAGGACTCACTCATTACATAACCCGGGAACACCTGGCCCGGGCGGTTTTGGAAGCCACCGCCTATCAGGTAGCCGAACTCATCGAATCCATGGAAAAGGATTCGGGTGACCTCCTATCCCAATTGCGTGTGGATGGGGGAATGACCGCCAGTGAAATTCTGATGCAGTTCCAAGCAGACATCCTCGGAGCGGAGGTGGTACGGCCGAAAATGCCCGAAACCACCGCCCTCGGGGCGGCCTATGCCGCCGGACTGGCCGTCGGCTTCTGGAAGGACCAGGACGAACTCACGGCAAACTGGAGCATCGGCAAAGAGTGGAAACCGTCTATGTCGAAAGAGAAACGAGACCGCCTTATGCAGGGCTGGAAAAAAGCGGTACGCAGAACCATCGGCTGGGTGGAAGCAGAGATTCCTTAAAAGCTGACCAGTTTAATAATATATGCTATCTATTTTTTTCTTCCCACGAGAGCAGCGCTGTGCTACAATAAAATTATCATGCAAGAGAAACTATTCGGACCCATACCATCCAGGCGTTTGGGGCGGAGCCTGGGAATCAATAATATCCCGCCCAAGATCTGTTCATATTCCTGTGTTTATTGTCAGATCGGCAGGGCCATCAAGATGACCACCGAGCGGAGCGAGTTCTACCCGCCGCAGGAGATCGTTGACAAGGCCCTCGAACGAGTCGAGGAACTAAAAAATTTGGGAGAGCCGATCGACTACCTCACCTTCGTCCCCGACGGCGAGCCGACTCTCGACAAAAACCTGGCAAAAGAAATCGGAGAACTCAAAAAAACCGGTATCCCTCTTGCCCTGATCTCGAACAGTTCGACCATCTCCGATCCCTTGGTTCGAGAGGAACTGTACGAGCTCGACTGGATATCTCTCAAGGTGGACGCGGTAACCGAGGCCGAATGGAAAGCGGTAGACCGCCCGCAAAAGGATCTCGACCTCGTACAGATTCTCGACGGCATTCGCGAGTTCGCTGCGGACTTTTCCGGCGTCCTCACCACCGAAACAATGCTCATCGAGGGAAAAAACGACGGCGACGCGGTCGTCAACGCAACAGCCGGCTTTTTAGAGGAAATCGAACCGGATATCGCCTATATCGCTATTCCCACCCGTCCTCCGGCCGAACCATGGTGCCGCCCCGCCCCGGAGGAACGCCTGGTTTATGCTTACACCCGCTTTGCTTCGGTCCTTCCGAGGGTCGAACACCTTATCGGCTACGAGGGCAACGAATTCAGCCACACCGGAGACGCCCGGACCGACATCCTTTCGATCACCGGTGTCCACCCAATGCGTGAAGACGCCGTGGCCGAGCTTCTCGAACATGACAACGCAGAATGGGAGGTGGTGAACCAGCTTATCGAGGAAGGGCTTATCATCACCGCCGACTATAATGAGCATCGCTATTACAGCCGCAAGTTTCGGGAGAAACAGCGGGGATAAATGCCGGGAGGTTAGAATGCTGATCGACATTTCTATGCCGATTACCTCCGGTTCGGTCTTTCGCCGGGGTTCGCCGCCGGTGGAGATCGAGACCAAGACCTTTTACCACGAGGCGGAGGGAGAATACGACACGGTGGTGCTCTCGATGCCGGCCCACACGGCCACCCATATTGATCTAGTGGATCCGAATAAGCGCGTGATTCCGAGCCGAATGATCGGGCCGGGGCGGCTCATCGATGTGAGCGGCGGTCCGGGCAGACTGCCGCCGGACACCATCGATCTCGAGAGCATCACCGGTATCGAATACCTCAGGTCGGGGGAATTCGTCTTTTTCCGCACCGGATGGAGCAAGTATGCCGGAACCGATCGGTATTTCAATCACCCCCAGCTTTCGCATGAGCTGGTACAGTGGCTTGCGGAAACGCAGATCAATGCAGTGGGCATCGACGCTCTCGGACTTGGCAGGGGCAGTCTTCACGGCGAGTTCGACCGGCTGTTGACCTCGAAGAACATCTTCGTCATCGAGAACCTGGTGAACCTCGAATCGGTACCGGCAGGCGGCTTTACTGTTTACTGCATGCCGCTCAACATCGAGGACATCGATGCGATTCCCGCCCGGGTGCTGGTTGAGAAGGAGTCGGAATAACGCCCGGCGTCCTATTTCTGATCCAGCAAGTTTCTAATCCAGCAAGGTACCCTGATAGTCGGTGAGTTTGACGGTTATAGAACCCTGTTCGGTGGTTGTCTCCATCCACACATTCCCTCCCGAAAAGATCGGCGGAAGCTGTTTAGAATGCCAGACAGTCATCTTTTCTCCCTCAACGGTGAGGTCGTACACAGTGTAATCCAATTTTGTGCTTCCGGCGGTAAAGGTATCGCTTTTTCCTTTGTTTACTGAGGATCCGGCCGGTATCCCGGAGATCTCCTGGGTTTCAGCGACGGCATCGACGGTCTGAGTCTGCTCCGGCATTTTATTTTCGCCAACACTGCTCCGGTTGGTCAATGTAATCTTCGATCCTTCTACCTTGTCGATGGTAATTTCCATGTTCATAACCATCTGCCCCATATCCATTTCGAAGGTCGCCTTCTCGCCGCCTTCGAGCTGTGTCCACCATTCTGATACCGGCTTGGGCCAGCTGTCCTGCGCAGCCAGGATACCGGTAAACGCAAACATCAGTACCCCTGTCAGTAAAAGAAAGGTAATTCGTTTCATTTTCATTCGTGCCTCCTATTGGTTGTGATCAGCTTCAAGGTTTTGTCCGGGCTCGTCAAGCAGGTGCGCCCTGCAGGGCGCACAGATAAAAAAGCCGCCGGCGGGGAAGCCGGCGGCAGACCTATTTGATTACTTCGTATAAATAGGTCGAGGAGTGTACTTGGTATGGAGGTACTTGTGAGACACGTGGCTCAGCGGCTTCTCCAGAAAATCGTTGTAAAGCTCGATGATAGCCGGGTTCTGGTGTGAACAGCGGAACTCACTCCGCTCATCATCCTGATAGATACCCGCAATTCTCTTATTCCTGAGTTCGTCGGTTGCGCCGTAGGGTTGACCGCCGCCCCCGATACAACCGCCTCGACACGCCATCACTTCGATGAAGTGATAAGGAGGTTCCTGGCCCTTTAACCTTGCTTCACGTACTTTGTCCAGAACTTTGGTCACATTCGATATCGAATGGGCCACCGCTACGCGGACTTCAGTTCCTTTTATATCTACACTTGCTTCTTTTATTCCGTCAAGACCTCGAACATCGATAAGGTTTACATTTCCGAGTTCTTCGCCGGTAACCAGGTGATAGGCAGTCCGCAGAGCTGCTTCCATAACACCTCCGGTGGCTCCGAAAATCGTACCGCCTCCGGTATAGATGCCCAGGGGATTGTCGGCCTCTTCTTCGGGCAGGTTTTCGAAGTCGATTCCTGCCTGCTTGATCATCCGTGCCAGCTCCCGGGTTGTTACCGAGACATCGATGTCCTGACAGCCGGAGGAATACATGGCTTCGCAGCGGGTGATTTCATACTTCTTGGAGGTGCAGGGCATGACCGAAACGGAAAACATGCTGCAGGGGTCGATTCCTATCTTGTTGGCATAGTAGGTCTTCATCATAGCAGCCATCATCATCTGGGGTGACTTGGCGGTGGAGAAGCTCGGTATCATATCATCATAATACTTTTCCATGTAATCGACCCAAGATGGACAGCAGCTGGTTATCAGCGGCAGATCGCCGTTTCCGTTAACGAAGCGCTCGATGAATTCGGTGCCTTCTTCCATAATGGTGAGGTCGGCGGAAAAGTTTGTATCGAAAACCGAATCGAAACCGAGCCGCCTGAGGGCCGTATAAATCTTTCCGGTCACGATGGAGCCGGGATCCATTCCGAAGGCCTCTCCGAGGGCTACACGGACAGCCGGAGCAATCTGCACGGCACAGTGCATATCCGGATCACGCAAGGCTTCCCAGACTTTGGCGGTGTCGTCCTGTTCGTAGATGGCTCCTACCGGGCAGTGGGCCGAACACTGGCCGCATTTGATACAGGGGCTGTCTTCCAGATTGATATCGCCGGCAGGTGCAATCCGCACATCGTCTCCCCGGCCGATAAACTCGAGGGCCCATACATCCTGCATTACCTGACAGACGTTTGCACAACGCCCGCAGAGAACGCATTTTTCCGGGTTTAATACGATCGATGGAGTAGACTCGTCTACCGGAAGATCCCGGAGTCGGTCTTCGTAGGGCATCTCGCGGATACCGAACTCTGCGGCAAGGCGCTGGAGTTCGCAGTTCTGGTTCCGGGGACATTCGAGACAATCGTTGGGATGGGTGGAGAGAATCAGTTCGATAACGGTCCGGCGAACCTTGACGATCTCCGAGTCGTGAGTAATAACGCTCATCCCTTCGACCACGGGTGTAGCGCAGGCACGCATCATCTTGGGCGATCCCTCGATCTTGACGACACAGATGCCGCATGCGGCCCAGGCGGGAAGGTCGGGGTGATAACAGAGGGTGGGGATCTTCACACCGACCTGCTGGGCGGCGGTCAGTATCGTGGTTCCCTCCTCGACCTCGACCGGTATATTATTGATCTTGACGTTGACAGTGCTCATATTCCAGATCTCCTTATTTCACAATAACGGCATCGAATTTACAGGCGTTGTAACACTCGCCGCACTTGATACAGAGGGCCTGATCGATCTCATGGGGTTGACGCTTCTCGCCGCTGATGGCATTGACCGGACAGCGCCGGGCGCAGATGCCACAACCGATACAGTTTTCGGGATTGATGGTATAGGTAACCAATTCCTTACACTTTCCGGCACGACAGTACTGCTCATCGATATGTTCGAGGTATTCATCCTCGAAATACTTCATAGTGGACAGTATGGGATTCGGAGCTGTCTGACCCAAGCCGCACAGGGCAGCTCGCTTCATAGCTTCTCCGATGTCCTTGAGTTTTTGCAGATCCTGCCTGCTGCCCTGCCCTTTGCTGATGCGTTCGAGAATGTTCAGAAGTTTGCGCCCGCCGACTCGGCAGGGTGCACATTTTCCGCAGGATTCATCCACGGTAAAGCCAAGGTAGAACTTGGCGACATCAACCATACAGTCGTCTTCGTCCATGACGATCATTCCCCCGGATCCCATAATGGAACCGAGTTCCTGCAGGTGCTCGTAGTCGATAGGGGTGTCGAGAAACTCTGAGGTAATAACCCCGCCGGAGGGTCCACCGGTCTGAACCGCCTTGAATGCCTTGCCGTCTTTTATCCCGCCGCCGATATCATTGATAATGTCCCGCAGCGGGGTTCCCATGGGAACTTCAACCAGTCCGGAGTTGTTGATCTTTCCGGTAAGCGCGAAAACCTTGGTTCCCTTGGATTTATCCGTTCCAATATTAGAGAACCAGTTGGCTCCCCGGAGGAGGATTACCGGAATATTCGCCCAGGTTTCCACGTTGTTGATTACCGTAGGTTTGTTCCACAGTCCCTTTACAGCGGGAAATGGCGGTCTGGGTCTGGGCATTCCCCGTTCGCCTTCAACGGAGGCAAGAAGGGCCGTCTCCTCTCCACAGACAAAAGCGCCGGCTCCGAGCCTGAGCTCGATATTGAAGGAGAAATCGCTTCCAAGGATATTCTCTCCGAGCAGCCCGTAATCAAGGGCCTGTTCGATGGCTTTGTTGAGCCGATTGATTGCCAGAGGGTACTCAGCACGAATATAGATGTAGCCCTGCTTGGCACCGACGGTGTGGCCGGCGATAGCCATAGCCTCAAGTACATTATGGGGATCGCCTTCGAGGGTGCTGCGGTCCATGTAGGCACCGGGATCTCCCTCGTCGGCATTACAGACAATATATTTTTCTTCCTCCTGGACCTGCTTGGTGAATTTCCACTTCATCCAGGTAGGGAAACCTGCTCCCCCCCGGCCGCGCAGACCCGAGGTCTTCAGCTCTTCCACCACTTCATCAGGGGTCATCTCGAAGATGGCCTTTTCCAGAGCAGCATAGCCCTCCCGGGCAATATATTCATCGATATTTTCGGGATTGATTACCCCGCAGTTTCGAAGCACCACGCGCAGCTGCTTCTGATAAAACTGGATATCCTCGATACCGGTGAGCCGGCGGGTCTTTTCCTGGTCATAGAGCAGGCGCTCGACCTGACGTCCCTTGACGATGTGCTCTGCTATCAATTCCCGGGCATCATCCGGTTTTACCTGAACGTAAAAAGATTCCTCGGGAAGGATCTTCACAATGGGGCCCTGTTCACAGAACCCGAAACACCCGGTCTTTACGACCTGGACTGAATCCTTGACTCCCTGGGCCTCGCATTCCTTGAGCAGATTGCGATAGATGTCATCGGCCTTTGATGATTCGCAGCCGGTACCGCCGCAGACAAGGATGTAATGATTAAACTCCATACGATTCCTCCGTTAATCCTTCTTCACGATATCGGCAGCAGGGCGATCGTAGATATGGTCGTTGACCAGCGTTTTGCCCATGATGTGTTTCCGCACGATCTTTTTTGCAGTCTCCGGATCTACATCTCCATAGATAATGTCCGGCATACCCGGCAGATGCACTTCTACGGTGGGTTCCGAATAACAGAGTCCCATGCAGCCGGTCTGCTTGACCGCTACATTGCTCAGTCCCTGGTCATTCAATTCTTCGATAAAGGCCTGCATTGCCTCTTTCGCACCGGCGGCGATACCACAGGTACCCATTCCGACGATGATCTCCGTATCTTTATTCTCCGTCTCGCGCTTGTCCAGCTCGTAGCGCTTTTCATCCCGGAGTTTTCTCAGTTCTTCGAGTGACAGCTTAGCCATAGGTGTCATCCTCCTTTATTGGCTGGGTCCAGGAGTGCTTCCTCCTGAGACCGTATATAGGTATCGAGCAATCCCAGTGATGTACTGCTTTCCAGATCCCCGAGGGCATCGATCAGTTCGCTCCGCTGCAGGCGGTAGGAATCCTTCCGCCCGGAGGTTTCCAGTACCCGGGTGATAATCATCTCAAAATCGCCTGAAAGACTCATGAGCCCTGCAAAGCAGGAGACAAGATCGCCTATCGGCGGTATATCCGGGTGGTCTTTTATCAACTGGAGCTTAACCGAAGTGCCCTGCTCCGGATCAGAATCGATATCAAAACTCCCCTCGGTCATCTCGGCAGTTTGAACGGCAAAGGGAATTCCCAGGCCGACACGCCGACCGGGGTGCTTTTTCCCATCGTTGGCGAAGGGGTCTTTTGCACGCTCGAGAACATCGGGTTCCATTCCCGAACCGTTGTCGCCGAGCAGGATGGTCAGGAGCCTTTCATCCTCGCGATACTCAATGAGGATCGAACCGGCCTTCGCCTCCACCGAGTTCTGTACAAGATCAGTAATGATATCACTGACAGTACGATGCATATCTTCTCCGTTATTCGCCTCGGTGTTTGGCCAGGATTTCCGGAAGCTGATCTTTTTTCAGCTTTCCGTAGACTTCTCCGTCCACGACAATAACCGGAGCCAGTCCGCAGCAGCCTACACAGCGAACTGCTTCTACGGAGAATTCCTCGTCCTCGGTGGTTTGATTCACGCCGATTCCCAATAAATTCTCCAGTTCCTGGATCAAATCCTCCCCGCCCTTGAGATAGCAGGCGGTTCCCATACAAACCTGGATTTTATGCTTCCCGGGTTTTTCCAGCTTAAAAAAGTGATAAAAGGTAACCACTCCGTAAACCTTCGCCAGCGGGACCCCGGTCAGGTGGGTGAGTTTGATGGCGGCCTCACGCGGGATGTAACCGAATTCTTCCTGAATTCGGTGGAGCATCATGATGAGGTTGCCGGGTTTCTCTTTCCATACCTCGATATAATCCAGGAGGTCCTGTGAGAAATCTATGTCCACTTCACGTACAGCCATATTTCCCCCTTGTATTCTTCGATCAACGCCCCGTTTCTGCTTGCTGTTTCTCCATCGCTTTCGTTGTACTTACGGGACCGGCTTGCCGTACTGCTGTTTCGCTTTCATAGGGAGTATACCTCAAGCTGATTTCGATTGCAATAGTTATTAGTACTTTTTCCTATGTATCGTGATCTTTAAATATATTACTTGCATATTTGAATTTATAATGATACAGTTATCATAAATATTGTGACAGGCGGAACATAAAAATGAACAACGAAGCCAACCACACACTAAACAGCGATCTGATTATGCGGCTAACCCGTTACCGGCGGGTTCTCCATAAACTCAAATCTCTTGGTTTTGTCAAGGTGTTTTCCAATAACCTCGGGGATGCCATCGGAGTAACACCCTCGCTTGTCCGCAAAGACCTCTCGGTAATCAACATGCAGGGGAATAAACGGGGCGGGTACCAGATCAGCGACCTCATAGCAGCCCTCGAAACGGTTTTGGGCAGCAATGAACCAAAAAAGACGGTTCTGGTCGGCTGCGGAAGGATTGGCATAGCTATCCTCGAATACATGGATGACACCCAGGAGGGAATCGAGGTGCTGGCGGGTTTCGATATCCATGCCGACAGCATCAACAACCCCACTGCCATTCCGATCTACGACACAAGCGAGATGACCCGCTTTATTCGGGAACAGGAAGTCAAAATCGGGATTATCGCCGTACCGGATCCCGCTGCCGAGGACGTGAAAGATCAACTGCTCGAGGCCGGGATCGAGGGAATCCTCAATTTCGCTCCGGTCGAATTGAAGTGCTCCCGGAACTGCATTATCCACAACATCAACATCAGCCTGGAAATCGAAAACCTCTTCTACCTGGTCCGCATGGCGGATGTGACCGAAGGGTGCCTGGATTGCGGAGGAAACGAATGACCTATCAGCACATAATAGAGAGCCTTGACTGCAGCATTTTTCATGAGGGAGACGAGTTTGCCGAATCTGAAATTCGCGACGTTGTTACCTCGGACCTCATGAGTGATGTACTGCTTGCCGATACCGAAGATTTTATACTGGTTACCTCCCTCAGCTCCGATCAGGTAATCAGAACAGCGGACATCGTGAGCGCCCGGGGGGTTCTCCTGGTAAACGGGAAAAAGCCCCAGGCCGGGATGCTGAAACTGGCGAAGGATCACGGGCTTACACTTCTGGGAACCAGCTCCCGAACCTTCCCCGCCTGTGTGGCCCTGGCCCGGCTTCTGGAACAATGTTAGGAACCTGCAGATGACAACTCTTCCCTTCGACACACTGGACTCTTCCCTCACCCTGGTGGAACTCATCTACCGGCTCAAGATCAAGGATGCCATGGTACGGAATGTGCACACGGCCGGCAGAACGGACAGTCTTCGAACCATCCAGAAACTCATGAAGGAAAGCTCGGTCACCGGCATCCCCGTCAAGGACGGCAAACGCCTGATCGGCCTGGTCAGTGTAGACGATATTATGTCCGCCCTGGACGGAAACTATATCGAGGACAAGGCCGAAGATCATATGTCGAGAAACCTCATCGTCCTCGAAGACGACATGCCGCTGTCCTTTGCCATATCCTACTTCGAGAAGTACCGCTACGGTCGGTTTCCCGTCTTGAACAAGGATAAAGAGCTCGTAGGGATAATCTCCAGCAGAGACATCATCGTGAGCCTGCTTTTGGAGATAAACAAAGAGGTCGAACGCCTCGAAAGGGAAAACGACAGCGGCTCCCAGCAGACCGAGAGCGGACACATGGTTCGCCGATTCATGGTAAAACAGCTCGATTTCGAAAAAGCGGGCAAGGCCTCAACCGAAATCAAAAAACTCCTCAAGGCAAAGGGAATCGACACCCGCCTGATTCGCCGCATTGCTGTAGCAGCGTATGAACTGGAGATGAACCTGGTGGTACACACACACGGAGGAAGCCTCAGCATAACGCTTGAACCGGACCATGTAGAGATCCGCGCCCAGGACCGGGGACCGGGAATCGAAGATGTAGAACTTGCCCAGACGGAGGGCTATTCAACCGCCAATGAGTGGATCCGTTCCCTCGGCTTCGGAGCAGGCATGGGGCTTCCCAATGTTAAGCGTGTGTCCGATCAATTCAGTATCCAGTCGAAGCCGGGGGAAGGGAGCCTCGTCGTTTGTACGATCAATTTACCCCAGGAGGATTCACATGACGATAAGCCGGATGATTAAACAGCTCGATTTGGAGACAATCGTCCAAGCCGGAGAAACAATCGAAATCAAAAACGCCTTTACCTCCGACCTTTTGAGCGATGTAATGGCTAATGCCCCCTCAGATTCGGTTTTGATTACTATCCAGGCTCACAAAAACACGGTTGCCGTTGCCACCCTTGCAGGGATTACTGCAATAATCGTGTGTTCGGGCCGCCCCATTCCCGAGGATATGATCCAAGCAGCCGGAGATGAAGGAATCGCTCTGCTGAAAACCAAGAACAACCAGTTCCAGGTATCCGGCGGGGTCTATCAGGAGCTCTATGGGTAAGGGGGAGCAGGACACCGGATCAGCCGGCCGCCGGTATAAAGCCGACCTTCACATCCACTCCTGCCTGAGCCCCTGCGGTTCCCTCGAGATGTCCCCCTCCCGGATCGTGTCGGAAGCGGCAGACCGGGGACTGGAAATGGCCGCTCTAACCGACCATAACTCAGCTAAAAACTGCCGCACCTTCGGACGTTTGTGCCGCAACAAAGGAATTGAACCGGTGTTCGGGATCGAAGCAACCAGCCGGGAAGAAGCACACCTGCTCTGTTTATTCTCCGACGAGAAAGCGGCCTTGGATTTCGGGGATTTTATCTACGACCATCTACCCGACTTTCCAAACATCCCCGATTCGCTCGGAGATCAGGTCTATGTTGATGAAAACGAGATGATTATCGGAGAGGTGGACCGCTATCTCGGAAATGCAACGGACCTGAGCACCGAGGAGCTTTTGGAGGCTGTTCGCGGCCGGGGAGGCCGCTTTATTCCCGCTCACATTAATCGGGCTATGTTTGCCCTGCCTGCTCAATTAGGATTCTTGCCCGAACTCGACTATGACGCGGTGGAACTCACTAAACCACCCGAATATCGCGAAACCGAAGACGGGCGTACCGTTCCGGTCATCCCCGGCTACAGCCAGGAGATCGTTCATCCCATCATTGCGACCTCCGACGCACATTTTCCCGGTGATGTAGCAAATCGGTACAGCATCATCGAGGAAGGCCTGTTTGCCTCCGGCGGTATCAGGGTACAACCGGTCTTCGACCCGCCCCAGTC
>JAIPGG010000080.1 GCA_021736255.1 Spirochaetales bacterium
ATGACCATACCACAGCAGCATAAGGTTCCGGGGCTTTCCGGCCGCCGGTTTTCCGTTGAATATACCATTACCGGCGACAGAGAAGAGGCGGAAAAGACCGCCCGGATCGTGGCCAATGAACAGACAGTGGAGTTTCCCGAAGAATATCTGCCGGAGGGAGAGATTCCCGGCGAGGTACTCGGTCGGGTGGAGTCTTTCGAGCCATCCGGCCGGCAGCGCTATCGCGTCCGGATCAGCTATGAGGAAGGGGCGGCCGGAAGCGATCTGCCGCAGCTGATCAACATGCTCAACGGACTGCCCACGCTTCTTCCGAACCTGACGGCGGAGAAACTCGATCTGCCGGCGGAATTAGCCGGTCGCTTTTCAGGCCCTCGATTCGGCATTTCCGGGATCCGGCGGCTGGTAGGAGTGTACGACCGCCCCCTGTTGTGTACCGCCCTGAAGCCGATGGGATTGTCCACAGAGAGCCTTGCACAAATGGCTTACCAGGCCTCCCTCGGGGGGCTGGATATGGTTAAGGACGATCACGGGATTACCGATCTGCCCTACGCCCCCTTCGAAGAACGGGTTCCGGCTGTTGCCGAGGCTGTGAAAAAGGCCAATGCCGAGAGCGGCACCACCTGCCTTTACGCAGTAAATGTCACCACCGCTGCAGACCGCATCGTGGACAGGGCCATTTTTGCCAAAAAGGCCGGGGCAACAATGCTCATGGTAGCCCCGGCGATAACCGGCTTCGACGCCATGCGCATGCTTGCCGAAGACAGGCGCATCGATCTTCCTATTATCAGTCATCCAACCGTTTCCGGCGCCTTCGTGGGCGGGTCGCCTGCCCCCTTTTCCTTCTACCTCTACTACGGGCAGATGCACCGCCTTGCAGGAGCGGATGCAAGTATCTATGTGAATTACGGGGGGCGCTTCCCGGTAACCAAAGAGGACAGCTACGGTGCGGTTGCAGGCTGCCGCGATGAGTTCGCAGGCCTTGGGCCCATTATGCCCATGATCGGCGGAGGTATGACGACCGAGCGCGGCTGGGCCCTCCGGGAGGAGTTCGGTATCGACTCGGTATTCTTGGTGGGCGGTCGGCTCCACTCTTTAGAAGAGAATCTTATCGACCGGGTAAAGCGCTTTGTAAAGACGGTGAGCAGTGCTCCGGACGGGACAGGCGCTTCCCGGAAAACAGCTGATGCCTCCGGCGGGATGGGCCGGCCTGAAGGGGGGGCACCTCTGTGATACATACCGAGACCCTCGAGCTCACCTCGAAGGGAAACTTCGAGAGCTTCAATGTGACAGACCGCGTCCGGGAGGTAATCGAGCGCTCGGGGATAACCGAGGGATCCGCCCTGGTTTTCTACCGGCACACCACCGGCGCCGTCCTGATCGCCGAACACGAGATCGGCTTCCTCAACGATCTGCGGGAGGTCTTCGAGTCGATTGCTCCTATCGGCGGGGAGTGGAAACACCACCGCCGCGGATATGACGCCAACGGGGGGGCACACATCCGAAGCGTCATGATCAGTCCTTCGCTTTCCGTTCCCTTCACAGGCGGCGAGCTCTTGATCGGGAGCTACCAGGAGATTCTTGTAGCAGACTTCGATCCCATCGGGGAGGAGCGAACACGCAAACTCGCCGTTCAGGTAAGCGGTGAATGATTGTGAACAGAGAATGAATCGGAGCAGTATATGAGCCGCAAAGTTATCGATCATATTGTCTTCTTCGACCGAGGCGTTTTGATTGACGAGCCGGCGAAAAACCCTGTCCCTCTCATGCCCGCTCTGCTTTCCGGTCTGGAGGGGTTGACCCGGATCGCCGTTTGCGAAGACCAGGATTCGTTTGATCGAGTTAACCAGGAATACGCAGGCCTGCTTGAAACCTGCACCTTTGTCTCTGTTCACGAGGGTACTGAAAAACCGCCGGCCAAACCGCACTCCACTGCAACTGCCCAAAAAGCCGCCGGCCAAACCGCCGCTGGGTATGAAACCCGGCTTCGAGCCATAATCGAGGCCATCGGCTTTCCCATCGAATCCTCCATCATAGTCGATGCAAACAGCATGCGTGCGATGGTCGCCGTGGATCTCGGTCTCTATGTCGGCATCTTCGTGGATGCCCCGCGGCTGAACCGTGATCTGGGACTTTGGGGGATCGTCGAACTTTCCCACTCGCTCGAGGAGAACAGGCGGTTGTTAAAAGCAGCTGAACCCCTCGACGAATCAAAAAAGTAGTTCAAAATATACAGATTTCAAGATATACTCATGGGCCAAAGGATCAGAACCGACTATGCCGACAAATATTTTTGCGCGACGTACAACGGGTTTTTCACGTGAAGCCGGTTTACTTGATACTACGTTTTTCGGGCTAATGAACAATGCCCTGCCCGTGTCCCTTTGGCTCAGTCTTACCGGTTTTGCCTGGCTTCCTGGTGCCAACTTCTTCCTTTCTACGATAATAACATTCCTGCTGATTATTTTCGGGTTCGCTTTTGTCTGGGGAATTCTTGGCGGCTCAATGCCGCGAAGCGGTGGAAGCTATGTCTACAACTCACGAATTCTCCATCCTGCCCTTGGTTTGAGTGTAAGTTTCTGCAATGCAGGTGTTGTGATGCTTGCCTGGGTCTGTGTCCTGGCCCCGTGGTTTGGAGAAGTGGGTTTGCCGATGCTGCTCGACTCCCTGGGGTTCGACACGGACGTTGTGGACTATTTCCGTTCGGGGTGGGGGCTCTACTTGTTGACAACCATTGTAAACCTCTCCTCGTTTTTTATGGTCCTGACAGGAATGAAAAATTTCTTTCGCGTGCAACGGGTTTTTGTCATCTGGTCGTTACTGGGGGTAGTGATTGCCGGAATAACTATTGCAGTTACATCACATACCGGTTTTGTATCCATTTGGAACAGCTATGCAGATCAGTTCCAAAGCCTTTCGTTCAACGAGACAATCACTCAGGTTTCCAATGAAATGGGGGGTATCCCTGAAACATGGAATTGGCGGAGCACGTTAGGGCTCATGCTCCCGATAAGCTGGGGCGGTATTTACGGGTATGTTATTACGTTTATAGCAGGCGAGGTAAAGCTCCCGAGGAAAACCATTTTTCGTGCCCAGGTGCTCAATACCGTCATTTCCGCTGCGATTTTCCTCTGGTTTGGATTGGAATACCAAAGGATGCTTGGATGGGAAGGAATCCACATGGTAGCCTGGATAGCTGAAGAAGGGTTCCACGGGTACCGATTTCCCTTTGAATTGAGTTATATAAATATTGCTTCCATGATAACCGGGTTTAATCAAGTTCTTGGAGTAATTATGGCCGGTGCATTCCTGGCGGCCAACTGGCTATGGATCGTTTTTTCCTACATCGCCTGGAGCAGGGCGGCATTTGCCTGGGGATTGGACCGGCTCGGCCCCCGTGGGTTTACCCGGGTTTCGAAGCACTTCAATCAGCCCATTCTTTTACTCTCGATCCTCTTTATCGCCTCCCAGGTTATACTCATCCGGTACACGCATGTTCCTTTAAAGGTCAGCTCCATTGCTGTTGAGGTGCTGCAGCTTTTAACGGTTTTCTTGGTCACCATCATTAGTTGTATTATTTTTCCCTACCGTAGTAAGGTGCGCCCGATCTGGAACGCATCACCATACCGGCATTGGAAAATAGGAAAGGTACCCGTAACGACGATTTCCGGAAGTCTGGGGTTGGTGCTGGTGGGACTCCTTATCGTTTCGTATTACATTAACGACGCCTTTTCCGAGCTGCATTTCAGCTGGACGATCATATATCTGGCTGTTATGGTCCTTGGATTTCTCTGGTATTATTTCTGGAAACGCCTGCAGGCCGATCGCGGCCACGATGTAACCAGGGCCTTTCATGAAATACCACCGGAATAACATACGGAGTCGGCATCATGTATAATCCAAAGCTAATAACTCAACAGATGCAACGAATTCTCGATGACGAATGCTTTGCCTCATCTGAGCGGGCAAGAAAATTCCTGAAATTCATCGTAAACGAAACATTGGCCGAACGGGATGACCAGCTAAAGGAGTGGACTATAGCCCTGAACGTTTTCGGGAAAGGAATGGAGTTCAACCCCCAACTCGATCCTATCGTCCGGATCGAGGCCGGGCGGCTTCGAAAGCGATTGGAGCAATACTACAGGGAAAACGGGCAGAACGAGCCCATTAGAATCGTGGTTCCCAAAGGAGGGTACATACCGCAGTTTTACGCCAATAACCAGCCGGAACCCGAGGAATCGCATTCTTCAGAGGTCTCCCGGAAACCTGTACTTGAAATTGCTTCCTTCCACACTGAAGATGCCGGAGAGGAAGATCATTTCCTGGCCTCCTATATCCGGGAGGAGTTGATCCGGGTGTTCGGTTCTTGCGAAGATTTTTCCCTGACCCTGGAAGGCAACGGAAATACCAATTACCGGCTCAAAGGCCGGGTGCTCAAGCAGCGTTCTTCCAGGTTCCTTTACCTTTACCTTATTCATCCACCTGATGAGGAAATTATCTGGAGTGATCATTACAAGTTGAAAGTACGCCGGGGCGTTCTAAGCGATGCAGGGGCCGGCCTTTTCCGTACAATCTCCTTCAACCTCCTCGAAGAGGGCGGGGTGATCTACCAGGACCTGGCCCGCCGGCTCCCGGGTACCATTCCCGGGACGCTCAGCACCACCGAATGGACCGCTCTTTTCCTCCAGCACCGCCGGGAAATGACCGAGCCGAATTGCCGCAAGCTTATTAAGGCCATTGGCGAGCACAATCGCTGGTTCCCGGACAATCCTGACCTCATTATTATGGAAGCCCACCTCTGCTGGGATTTGAGTGTTGATCTATTGTGGGAGGAGAATACAAAGTCGCCGGAAAGCGCACCCTTTTACCAGCGAGCATGTCGGCTCACCGAACAGGTGATTACCGATTATCCGGAAAACGGAGAAGCCAATTTGGCTGCCGCACGAAAATCCTTTTACCGAAAAGACAGAAACAGTTTTTATAAATATACCGAAACCGCCCTGGAGGTAGGGTTGAAATCTCCCCTTTCCCGGTCGTATCTTGCCTGGCTTACGGCATTGTGCGGCGACTGGGAAAAAGGGCTGTCTATGCTGAACCGCTACCGCAGCCGGCTCCCATTTGCTCCCGGTTGGTTTTCCCGGGCGGACTGTCAGTACTATCTTCGCCAAATGGATTACGAGGTGGTATTGGAAAAGGCACGGGATTTCTCCTTTCCCCACAATCCCTGGTACCATCTCTATTCGGCTGCAGCGTTGGGGCTGATGGAAAATAGAGAAGAAGCACGCAATCATTATACGAATCTGTTGGCCCTCGAACCACGGTTTCCTCGTATCTATCTGGATTTTCTCAGTACCTATATTCTTCAGGAAGAAATTCTCAATCTTGTGTTGGCCGGTTTGGAACAAGGAGGGTTGAGCCCCAGCAGCTCGTGAATGATCCGGAATTGTCTGAAAAAAGAGGACTGCCCCCACTGTGCACATGACAGCAGGGACAGTGGGGGCATGGACGAAGATTTTTATTACACAACAAATCCTGCAATCGCAAATCCGACTGCGGATAGGGCGGCAGCCAGGAAACCAAAGGGCATCTGGGTAATTGCATGCCGGAAGTTGTCACAACCGGTGGCTGCAGATGTAAGAACCGTTGCATCCGAATAAAAACAGATATGGCTCCCGAATACTCCTGCCGAAAGGGTAGCACCGACTGTCAGGGGGAGACTCGCTCCGACATTCATTGCAAGAGGAATAACTATGGGCAGAGCAATAATGTACATTCCCCAGTTTGTCCCGGTAATGAACTGCTGGACGGAAAGAATCAAGAAAATCATGATGGGAAGGGTTTGTGGCGACATCACTGGTGTTCCCGATTCGATCATATACTTCGTGAACCCGATTTGCGTATTCATTTCGGCGAACATAAACGCCAGGTACATAAGAAACAGCGGATAGAGCATGTTTTTGAACCCGCGAACAGATTCATTTGCAAACTCTTCAGCGTTCAGCAGTTTTTGAGGGATGTAGAGTACCGCCATAAAAGCGAGGGTAATCACAACACCCATCATCATATCCGTACCGGTAGCAATTGTGGCTACGAGCAATACAATAATCGGCAGGAAAAAATTGTAGATCTTGGCGTTGGAGGGAAGCTTGATATTTTCAATACCGGAAGAGATATCGATTTTATTTGATCCCTCAGGGGCAAGGACTCCTGTATCGATAGCACGCTTCTCAGCCTTTTTCATTGGTCCGAACACGGGAATGACGCCGAGAATAACCAGGGGAACGATAATCAGAGCTATCCATCCGTAAAAATTGAAGGGAATGGTTTTGATAAAATAAGCAAGACCTTCTCCATCCGGGGCCCAACCATTGATTTCAAGAAGGCCTCCAGCAAAAACAGCCCAGGTAGTTATAGGAACAATGACGCAAGCCGGTGCTGCAGTACTGTCCACAACGTAGGAAAGAAACTCCCTGGACACCTTGTGTTTGTCCGTTACCGGTGCCATGCAAGATCCGACTGTCAGGGAATTGAGATAATCGTCGATGAAAATCGCCACTCCGAGAAGCCACGTCCAGATGAGGGTCCGTTTTTTCGTTTTCGCTTTCTTTGCTACCCATTCGCCGAATGCGTGAGCACCTCCGGAGACCTCGATCAGAGCGATAATGCTTCCCATCAAGCCACAGACAATAAACAGCCACACCGTATCTTCCAGCATCCCTACATCAAGCATGATGTCCATAAAGGCGGTAAAAAAGCCTCCCTTATGTACGATTACCAGACCTAATAGGGTTGCCAGAATCAATGACTCCAGGATTCGTTTTGTCCAAAAGATGTAGGCAATAAGAAAAACTGCAGGAATAACGGAGATAATTCCGTAGTCCTCCACGCCACGTGGAGCTAAAAAGATGATGCCGAGTGCAATTGCCGCCATCACGCCGAAGCCAATCAGTGTGCTGCTGGAGAATGTTGGGGTTTGTTTCCCTTTGCCATCACCATTGCCGTTACCACCACCAGTCTCCGGTAGTACAGCACTTTTCTCTTTCACTTCATTGCTCATCCACACTTCTCCTTTCAAAGGTTCTTTGGGATTTCTTATCAGTGTAAAAGCCGATTAAAACAATCCGGAAGTAACAGTTGGAGATGTTACGGTAACATGCCGAGTTTGAGCTTTTGCATAGGGATTAGTGTTAAAGATTGAATTCTTTTTGTGTAAAAAACATTTCAGATTCTGTTTGGTTTGCCATATTGCTGCTGCAATGGCGGTATATACATTCCTGCCGGGATTCTCCGTTTACATTGACCTCGGCTCATTAAATCGCTACTGTCGGGTGTGTGATACACTCAGTTTCCCGAAAAAGCAATATAATCTTGATTATTCTTTTTTTTGCTTCTTGCTGCGGATGCTTCATTGGTTACTGTTTATCTGTTTAGAAGCCGTCAGGATACGCTCATTGTTAACAAAAACAGACAAGGCTCTTTATAAGGCAAAAAAACGGGGGCGAAACCGTACCGAAAGATACGAGAGGTGAAGGAGGCAGTTCAAATAAACGCTTGACGGAAGGTGCTTTCCGCATTACGTCAGCTAACGTTAACTGCCGCCCGGCCGTAGAGTTTTCTATTGATAGTATCAAGCATAAATATCGGAGAAAAGAGAAATAGACATGACGGCACTTATTATCAATATATTAGCTTTTGTGGTTCTTCGACAATGATAATTGCCGCTTTTATTACCAGCCTGACTATAATCGGTGTTGTTACCCTGCCTTTGGAGATCAAGGAGCTCGACGGGCGGTTTGCCGCCCTGCGAAACGGAACCAGCTTTGTTGCTCTCTTTTCTGCTCGGCACCTTTCCGACCGGGCCGGTCTATATCGCCTTTCCCATCGCCTTCGTAGCACTTTTGAGCCCCCTTGTTGAGCGGTTGAGCACTCTGCCGGTGAAAATTGAAGAAACCATGAAAAAGTAACAAATGGTACAGCCGATTCTCCGCAGGTTTCTTACCTTTGTAGTAACAATAGCGTAGAGAACAGGAGGTTCCTATGAAACGCCATATGAAAGAAAATGTTTATTGGGTCGGAAAAATCGACTGGGAATTGACCAAGTTCCATGGAGATGAGTACTCCACCCACCGAGGCAGTTCGTACAATTCATACCTTATCGAAGAGGAAAAGGTTGTACTCATCGACACCGTTTGGGCGCCTTTTTCGAGCGAGTTCATAGAGAACCTTTCGAAAGAAATCGACCTTTCCCGCATCGATTATGTTATTGCCAACCATGCGGAGGTCGATCACAGCGGCGCTCTGCCCGAGCTCATGCGGCACATCCCCGATGTGCCGATCTACTGCACCGCTAACGGAGTGAAGTCGCTCAAGGGCCACTACCATCAGGACTGGAATTTCAAGACCGTCAAAACAGGGGATACCCTCGACATCGGGAACGGAAAACAGCTCGTCTTTATCGAAGCGCCGATGCTCCACTGGCCCGACAGTATGTTCACCTACCTGACCGGAGACAATATTCTCTTCAGCAACGATGCCTTCGGACAGCATTATGCATCAGAGTATCTATTCAACGATTTAGTAGACCAGAACGAACTCTACAGCGAAGCGATCAAGTATTACGCCAATATTCTCACTCCCTTTAGTACGCTGGTGAAGAAGAAGATCAACGAAGTCCTCTCCCTTGAAGTGCCGGTCGACATGATCGCAACCAGCCATGGAGTGATTTGGCGGGATGATCCCACACAGATCGTTAAGAAGTACCTGGAATGGGCCGACGACTACCGGGAGAACAGGATCGCCATCGTGTACGACACCATGTGGGGCGGTACGCGGCGGCTTGCCGAGACAATCTCGAAGGGCATCAAGGAAGCAGATCCGGAGGTGGATGTGCGGTTGTTCAATAATGCCGAACGGGATAAGAACGATGTTGTTACTGAAATCTTTCGCTCAAAAGCAGTGCTCTTCGGCTCTCCCACCATCAATAAAGGAATTCTCACTTCTATGGCTGCACTCATCGAAGAGGTCAAAGGATTGAAATTCCACGGGAAAAAGGCTGCAGCCTTCGGTCCCTACGGCTGGAGCGGTGAGTCCGTTTCCATCCTTACTGGGGCACTCGAGGAGTCCGGGTTCGAGATAGTGAGCGATGGACTGAAAACGTTGTGGGAACCCGACGAGCAGATTCTCGAAGAAGCAAGGCAATACGGAGCGGAGTTTGCGAAGAAGATGGAAAGCCTGTAAGGATTTTCCAGACTAACCGGAACCTTTCGATTAGTTATTTACCTCGAGGGTAATGTGGTCCAGTTCGAGGGCCGAGCGCAACTCTTCCTTGAGGCCGGCTGCTGTTTCAGGATCTGCCCCTTGTATCGATATAACAGCCGCTTTATCCGATTCTGATGTTCTCCAGATATGGAGGTCCTGTACAGCAGCACCATTCTTGGCTGCAATCTTTTCAGCTGCCGCAGCATCCTCATTCTGGGGGTAGTAATCGACGAGGATTTCTCCGGTACTCTTGAGCAGTGAGTATGCCCACCTCAGTATGACTGCACCGCCGATAACCGCTACTGCAGCATCGGGCCATGTCAGATCGAACAGCTTTCCCATGGTCAGGGCAAAGATTGCGAGGATGGAAGTAAGCGCATCGGTCAGTACATGGACATAGGCGGCCTTGAGGTTGTGGTCCTCGTGCTTGTGATGCTCTTCTTTCCCGTGCCCGCCCGAAAGCCCGTCCCGGCCCGAGAGAACGAGAGCGCTTATTAAATTCACTGCCAGTCCGAGAACGGCTACGATAATAGCATTGGTAAAGTTGATCTGTACGGGATTCACGAGTCGTTCCACCGCCTCTTTTACCATGAGAAAGGCGATCAGCCCGAGAAGAATCGCGTTCGTGTAGCCTCCGAGGACGGGAACCTTGCCGGAAGAAAAGGAAAAGTTCGGATTCGTTTGGTTCTTTTCCGATATTAGATAGGCAAAAAGGGTAAGCATGAGGGCAAAGGTGTGAGTCCCCATGTGAACCCCGTCGGTGAGCAGGGAAAGCGAGCCGGTAATGAGCCCGAAAACAATCTCGAGGACCATCGTCACTGCCGTCAATATGACGACGATTAACGTTTTTCTCTTTCCCCGGCGGTTCCCGGAAGCAATACCGTTGCTCTGATTACAGGTTCGTTCTCTCATCCATCCGCTCCTATATGCTGCCCTGCAGTTTTTTCAGATTCGAAAAAAAAATCTCGGCTTCTTCTTCGCCCAATGCATCGACGATTCCCTCGATGAGGTGGAAATGCATGTGATGATGATTGCGGTATTCCTGTACCCCCTGTTCGGTCAGCCGTATAAAATAGGAGCGTTTGTCCTGTTCATCCTTTGATCGAGATACATATCCTTTCTCTTCCAAGCGATGCGCCATGACAGTGAGTGTGCCGGTTGTTACCCCGAGTATTCCGGCGAGTTCCTTCATTCTCAGCTCACCACGGTTGCCGATTACCTCGATGAGGTGCATTTGTGCAAGCGAGACACCGGTTCCCGATACAACGCTCTGCTCCCACGAATTCATCCGCTCGAAAAACTCGGTGAGTATTCTCGAGTAGCCTTCAAAGAGGTCGCTGTCTTTCTGGTCTTCTTTATTCATTGTCAACTACCTTGATATTCAAGCTACACAAATAAAGTTTGACTGTCAAGCTAATTCCCTGCAATCCATTGCGCATCCGCCGGGCATTCCCGGCCGGCCGGGAATGCCCGGCGGACCGGGTGCTCCGCTCGTACTCCTCGGGGCCGCCGGGACGCGGGTGCCTTTCGGCTCACTCCGATCGCCGGTCACCCGCTGCGGCCCCTGCGGGGTGCCGCTTCGCCCCCGTGCGCAGAAGACGGCAGTAAATTGGGATACCTATGCTGTAAATCAAGAGCAGTTCTTCCGGGGCCGCCGCAATGCGTTTGACATAACGTGAAAAGTAGTATATACTTGGGATATACATTCAGGGGGCCTTATGAATGCCAGAATCCGGAAATGGGGGAACAGCCAGGGAATTCGTCTTGCCAAGAGTCTTCTCAAAGAGGCCGATCTCGAGGTCGGCGATGAGGTGCTGCTTCGTGTAGATGAGGGAAAGGTTGTTCTCGAGCCGCTCCACAGGGTGCGGGGAAGATACGATCTGGCGGAATTGGTTGCAGAAATACCGGCAGAATATAAACCGCGAGAAGTGGATTGGGGTGGACCGGCCGGAAACGAGGTCTGGTAGATGGCTGTGTACATTCCAGATCAGGGCGATATCGTCGCTCTTTCCTTTGATCCTCAATCCGGGCATGAGCAGAAGGGCCGTAGGCCGGCCTTCGTAGTGAGCAAAAAACTCTTCAACCAGGGAACCGGTCTTGCTATGGTTTGCCCGGTAACAAATACAGAACGAAACTATCCGTTTCATGTACCGGTGCCGAAAACATACTCGGTAACCGGGTTTATTATGGTAGAACAAATCAAGTCAGTCGATTTCCACAGCCGGGAGGTAAAACGAATCGAGTCAGGCGGGGATGAGTTGTTGGCGGAGGTTCTTTCTGTGTTAGACGCCTGTCTCTATTGAGGTGTGTGGTAAGGAGAACTTCATGACCGTTCGCCTTGCCGTAACCCGGATGGCCGAGGCCGGCGGCGGAAGTCGATCTGGAAGCGGTCAGCTGAGTACGCAGGGACAATTATCCGTCTTTATGGGAACAGTTGAGTTCTGCAGCAAGTTCCTGCAATCGTTTATCCAGCGTAAATAATCTGGTTTCCGGGGTGAGCAGAGTGGAAGCCAAGAGGTGTGCATCCACGTAGCCGATTCCGCGTCCCATGAGCTGGTGCTGTTCGATAAACTCCAGCACCTCATGATGGCCGGCTACAACGACAGAGGGAAGAGAGCTGAGCCATTGCAGGATTGTGTTCCGGTTGCGCAGGTTGCCGCAGGCTATCTCGCCGATAATCCATGGATGAATGGAGACCTCTCCGGCTTCGAGAAGGGGTGACAGGTCACCGGTTGTACCCCTGAAATGATGGATCCAGACGCTTGTGTCGGCAAGGATCATGCGGGTTCCGTTCGCCTTCGGGGAATGTC
>JAIPGG010000081.1 GCA_021736255.1 Spirochaetales bacterium
TATCTTGAAACTATGAGATTTCGCGCGAATAATATGCTTTGTTCAACATTATCGGGACAAGACTAACTTGGAAAGGCGTACGTGTAAAGACTGTTAAAAAATTAAAGAGTTGAACGAAACAGGGGATGCATATGCCGGCACTTTCGGATAGAAATAGAATTGAGATTGTAGAATGGTTCAGAATGATACATCTGGAGACAGAGTGCCCGGGGCGGTGAGCATATTAAAAACAAATCGGAGGGGTACAAAAGATGGCCGTAGTATCTGTAAGATTAATAGATAATCTTGTACTTATAGCGTTTTGTCAGCGTAACTCGCCGTTCGCCATATTTTGGTTGAAACAGATACGGATTATCTTGCAATACATCCAGCATTTCGTAGATTTCGGCTACCAGCCGGTCACCCTGTCCAGACTGGAGTGCTTCCCAGAACGCCCAGTGTTCGGCAATTTCAATACGTACATCCCGCCCGATTTCAAGCTGATACGTCATTTTTTTTCGTTAGCTGCTGAACGCTGTGCTTCAATTCTTTCAGGGTCATAGAGCGGTCAGGGTGTTCTTCCATCTCCTGCCACCGCGCATCGGCCACAGCAATATCCTCCGGCGTAAGCTCGTCATCTTTCTCAATCGCCTCCAAGACCGCCTCGAAGATTTCTCGCTGTTCCTCCGGTGAATGCTTTTTGATCTCCTCTATGATCGCCTCTTTGGTCATCGCGTTACTCCTAGTTTTTACTCTATCACATTTTACGGCATTTGATAATGGAACCTATTCCTACGCCAGCGATTCAATTTGGAAGTCAAAAGACTTCCAAATTGAGACAATATGAAGTGACCTCCGCGACTTGCAAAATCGTGGATTAGTTTTATCCTGAGGGTAAAACACGCCACATACAAGAAGGGAGGCCACAATGGACACTAACAGAGTAGTAAACGTGGGAATGGATGTACACAAGGAATCGGTGAATATCGTCGCTTATAGATGAGGTGGACCCTCGATCATCGTGGAGAAGAAAAATCGCGAGTACGAACTTCGGAAGTACTTCACCAAGCTCAAGCAGAAGGACTCCTTGCGCTGCTGCTATGAAGCCGGGCAAAGCGGATTCAGCACCTACCGCATGCTCGAGGATATGGATATAGCCTGCCTCGTCGCCGCCCCCGGTCTGATCCCCCGCAAACCCACAGAACGGATAAAGACCGACCGGTGGGATGCCGATATGCTTGCCCGCAAACTGAGGGCTGGCCAGCTGACCGGCGTCTATATTCCCACTAGAGATGATGAGGCGGTGCGTGAATATCTGCACGTTCGAGACGACTTCAAGAGGGAGCAAAACGCTACAAACAGAAGGTCCTCAGTCTTACCGCACGTGGCTAAAAAATCTCACATCTCTCAGACCACTGCAGAAAGAGACCCTGGAAGAGTACCTGAGGCATTTCGACTACATAAATGAAAATATTAAGCGAATCGACGGACGGATTGAGGAGCTTGCCACAGCTCAGCGCTATAAAGAGAAGGTGGAGCGGCTGATGAGTCTGAAAGGAATCGGCACCTATACCGCACTTTCTCTGATCGCCGAGATAAGTGATTTTCGCCGTTTTGCCTCACCAACTCAGTTCATGAGCTATCTCGGCCTGGTACCAAGCGAGCACTCCAACGGACAGAAGCGTCACACAGGAGGCATTACCAAAGCCGGAAATGGGCGCTTGAGACGCTTGTTGATTGAGGCGGCCTGGCACTATCGCTCGTATATGCCCTCAAAACGATTACTTGAGCGAAAACGAGTGGTGGATCCACATATCAGTGAATACGCCGATAGAGCCGGCAGAAGGCTCTCGAGACGCTTTCAACATCTCCTGTTTGCAGGTAAACCCTCACAAAAGGTCTCCACTGCAGTGGACCGAGAGTTGTCAGGTTTCATCTGGGGGCTCATGAGAGAACAAACTGCATAGAAAAGAATAAGAAACCCGTGTCGAGGGAAGAGATGGATAGAGGAATATGAGAAGGAAAGAAAGGAGAATCCGCGAATATCAGTCTGTACATCGCCGGATGCATGTATTCCTCTATCTCTTCCTTCTCTCGAACAAAAGGGGGATGCGTAGAAAAAAACTTGACAGGAGGTCACATCATATAAGAATTGCTGCCAGTACATGTATGTGGATTGGATCCGGTATGATACAAATGTTAAAATAACCAAAATTCGCGCAACATTGTGTAAGACTCTTTTGCTATACGATGAGAGGAGCTTATGGATAAAGAAATAGAAAAACGATGTGTATTTTCTCCCACCCAACGGGTCGAATTAGAATCTGTTCACAAAAGGTCGCAGAGGATTCTGGATATCGGCGGAGGCGGCGAAGGGATCATTGGCAAACTCTACGGTGCAAATGTGGTGGCAATCGATAAGCGCGCCAACGAACTCTATGAAACCAACAATGACTCCTTGAAAATCGAGATGGATGCCGCCCAGATGGGCTTTGTCGATAACTCCTTTGATGTAGTCACCATCTTCTTCACCCTCCTCTACATGCCGGCCGATGTGAAGCAGGCCGTCCTGAAAGAGAGCCTGCGGGTTCTCAAGAACGGCGGAGTCCTGGAAATATGGGATGCCTTCGTTCCAAAATACGAGCAGGGCGAGAAGGACATTTTTGTGGCCGACCTGGAAATCGTTCTGCCTGAAGAGACCATCCACACCCAGTACGGATCATTGATGGGAAAAGAGGCGCAGACCGATGCACACATCAGAGACTGGTGTACAGCTATCGGCCTGCAGGTGGTGGATTCCTTCTCAAACAATGTCCTCTTTCACCTTATATTTCAAAAGTAAAATTCATTTTTTTATATAGATGCATGCGAAAAGGAGACAAGTGATGAGTACAGAAAAAATAGCTCAAATAGAAGCGCTGTTCAGAAGGCAGGTCGAAAAAGACTCGAATGTAAAAAATGCCTACCTGCTGGTTCACTCGGACAAGTTGAATCTTCATCTGAATATCGCCGCGGGTTCAACCGGCGAGGTGCCGGCAAATCCTCACCAGCCCAACTATATGGCCAGTGTGGGCAAGCTCTTTACCGCAACCATAGTGAGCATGCTCTTTGAACAAGGTAGACTGAGCTTTGACGATCCCTTGAATAAGTACTTGGACTCGGATTTACTGCAGGGTCTGCACGTCTATAAGGGCAAAGACTATACCCGCGAGGTTACCATCCGCCACCTGCTGAAGCAGACCTCCGGCCTGTTTGATAACTTCTGGCCGCTGTTAAAAAAGATGCTCTCTGAAGACGCTTTTAGTATTGCCACTCGGGAGGCGATTATTTGGGGAAAAACCCATTTGGAATCCTGCTGTCCTCCGGGCAAGAAAGTGCATTATACGGATACAAATTATCACCTTCTGGGTCTGATATGCGAACATATAACCGGTAAACCATTCCACGAACTTTTACATGACCATATTTTTACCCCCCTCGGCATGAAAAGCTCGTATATGCTCCACAAAAGCCAAGCCAGTAAAGAGAACCAGTACCCCACGGCCCATTTCAGTATAGACGGGAAAGTCGTCAACAATATTGCCAACTATGCCAATATCGATTACGCCGGCGGAGGAGTGGTATCCCCAATGGAGGATTTACTCACCTTCATGCAGGCGCTGGTCGCTGGCCGGATTATCTCGCAGAAAACCTTAGAGATAATGAAAAGCGATACCGGTCCGCTTTACCCATCTATCGAGTATGGCTACAGCATTTGGAAGATAAAAACAATTCCGCTGTTGATTCCTGCAAAATACAGTTGTTGGGGCTGTGTGGGCGCTACCGGGGCTTTTCTGTTTTATCATCGTGGATTGGATGCGTACATAATCGGCAACTTCAACGATGTTGCATATAAAGTAAAAGGACTCAAATTCATGTTCAAGGTAATCCAGAAGCTGTACAAATCATAGCACGCAGCACAAAAGGGGCCACCATGACAGAGATAGAATTACTAATCGATTTTCATAAAGATGCAGAGCGGCAGGGGCCCGGCAGTACCGCCGACACCCTGAAAGCCTTGAGTTTTATTGACCTGCCCCGGGGAAAACCGCTCAAAGTGGCCGACATCGGCTGCGGAACCGGGGCTCAGACGCTTACCCTCGCCCGGCAGATTGCCGGCCACATCACCGCCGTCGATCTGTTTCCGGAATTCTTGGATCAATTGAACCGCCGGGCGCAAGAGCTCGGTGTACAGAATAAAATTACCACGCTTCAGAAATCGATGGATGACCTCTCCTTCAGCACAAAGGAGTTCGACATCATATGGTCGGAAGGTGCCATCTACATCATGGGCTTTGCGGCCGGAATACACCAATGGAAACCCTTCCTAAAACCCGGCGGCTACCTTGCTGTCAGCGAAATCACCTGGCTTACAAATACCCGGCCCGCTGAAATTGAAGCCCACTGGAACCGCGAGTATCCGGAAATCGATACTGCTGCCGGCAAAATGAAAGTACTGGAAGAGCAGGGTTTTTCACCGGTGGGATATTTCATTCTGCCGCCGGCAAGCTGGATTGAGAACTACTACCGGCCAATGGAAGCCCGCTTTGAAGCCTTCCTCGAGAGGCATAAGCATTCCGAGCCGGCCAAAACGCAGGTAGAGGCTGACAGGGATGAAATCGAGAAGTACAAGCGCTTCAAGGACTACTTCGGTTACGGTTTTTATGTAGCCAAAAAGATGCCTGGCGTTTAAAGTACAATTGTCGGTGAGCAATGCGGAGTCCGACGGAGAAAGGAAAAACACGGGTCTGGAGGTCGGCCTTCAGGCTGCAGGGCAACTGGTTTTCACAGAATTATGATCCCTCGCGAAGGAAAAGATGATGAATACCACAACAATTATAAAATGGACAAACCGGATTGCACTCGCAGCGATTATACTGCTGGTCTACTGGGTGTTTATTTTTATCTCCATTACAGTGTTCAGTCTGAAAGTATTTCAGGAAAATATCACCGAATCGTTCTATCTTTCGGTACTCGGCATCCTTGCACTCTTAGTCGGAGCAGTAATAGTCAACATCATGTTCAACTTGACAAGCATTTCTGAATCATTGCAGGAACCGGGCCGCTCTACTCACCCCACGCGGATACGCCGAAATGCGATTATCCTCATCCTGCTCTCTTTTCCGCTTATCTTTGGAATCTTGTTTTTAGGAGACTACCGGACTACCCAGGTGAGAGAAACACGGCTGATAGAAGCCGCCGAGTATTCCATCCAAGAAAACCGGGAGATAGCCACAAGCTTTCTCGAGTATTCGTTTGATGCGCAGTACCTTCAAGCAACCGCCGAAGGCCTGCAGCTGATTGCCCACCAGTCTGAAAGCTTTCCATCCATTAGTGTAATACTCAAAGATTCAGTTCATGGAAAGGACGTCTTTCTCAGGTTTACGAGTCATATGCATCGCGACGGCACTGATGACCTGTCAAAACTGGATTACATCTATGCCTGTTCGCCGGAAGAGCAGGAGTATATCAAATCGGTGTTTGAAGACAATGAAGACCGGCATCTGTTCAGCGCCTCTGACGGCAGCTATGAGTTATATTATCCGTACAGGAGCGGCAACCAGGCTGTAATCCTGTATTTTACCGACCGACAGCGTTACGGGAAGTTCGGGTCATGAAACAACTCCACAAAATCGCAAATTGGAAGCTGGTACTGATCTTGTGTATCACCACCACGATTTTAGCCAGCTGCCTGGTCACTATGTGCTTCGGCCGCTTAAACCTGAATCCGGACGCTGCCATGGATTCAATGACGTACTACACTGCCGAGACCTTCTACCAGAACATTGAAATCCAAGGCGAATCGGGCCGAACAGCGTACCTACGCTTACATCTTATCGACTACCTCTTCATCACCCAGTTTTACCCGCTGTTTGTGCTCATTATGCATTTACTTCTCCTCAAGCTTAGTACCAATCGGAAGCTCGCTCTGCTGGCGCTGCTGCCGCTCTTTTCTGGGCTAATGGACCTGCTCGAGAACCTGTCGATCGATGTCTCGATCTTATTGTATCCGGCCCGTATTGCCGTTCTGGGGCAGGTTGCCGGTATCTTCACATTTTTGAAGATGCATTCTATCTATCTGTTTTTCGGGCTCACTGTACTGCTTGTAGTACTACTCCCTGTTAAAGCACTAACCAATAAACGGGTATAGAAAATGGCCCCCTCAGTTCCCGGCAGATTATATGTTATATTAGAGGCATGAAAACCAAATTTTCACATGTGAACCTCGTCAGCAGGGATTGGAGGAAGTTGGCCGATTTCTACATCAAGGTGTTTGACTGCCGCCCCAAACCGCCGGAAAGGAATCTATCCGGAGAATGGCTGGATAAGCTGACTGATCTGCAGGATGCGCACATCCAAGGGATTCACCTGGTACTCCCCGGAAGTGATGCAGATGGAGATTCCGCCGGCCCCACTCTTGAGATTTTTCAATACGACCACAACAAAGCGAACCCCCACAAATATATCAACATCGAGGGCTTCGGCCATATCGCTTTCGCAGTGGAGAATGTCGAAGAGAAGCTGCGGCTGCTACTCGAACACGGCGGTTCGACGGTCGGAGAGCTGATAGATACCAAGATTGCCGGAGTCGGTAAAATAAGTGTGGTGTATGCAAAAGATCCCGAGGGCAACATTATCGAGATACAGAAGTGGGATTAGACGACACACAATGCACGCAGGAATCGACGGCTGCAGATATGGGTGGCTCGCTGCCAGGGTCGATCAAGCCGAGGTAATCTTCGAGCTCGCCCGGAGTATCCGCTACATCTCCTCCGTTTTCGAAAACGACATGACGCTGATCGATATACCGATCGGCCTGTCCGATCACTCTGAAAGAGCTTGTGATATTGAAGCCCGGCGGATCCTGAAGCCGAAGCGGCACAGCTCAGTCTTCCTTACGCCGGTTCGGGCAGCAGCCTATGCAGAATCGTACGAGGAGGCCTGCCGAATTAACTTCGTCGCAACAGGAAAAAAGATATCAAAGCAGGCCTGGAATATTCTGCCGAAAGTGCGGGAAATCGATGCATTTAAGAGTGAGTTTCCGGGGGTGGCTCTGCGGGAAGCTCACCCGGAAATCTGTTTCTGGGCCCTGAACGGCAAGACGGCCTGCAGCCACAACAAGAAAACGCCCGCGGGAATCAGCGAGCGGCTGAACATTCTCGAACGCACGCTCCCCGGCATCAGCCACAAGATCACAGCCTACGCCGACGCGAATCTCAAAAAGCATGTTTCCCTCGATGACATTATCGATGCGGCCGTATTAGCTCTCACTGCTGCCCGGCCGGAAATACTTTTAGCGCTCGGAAACGGTGAAAAGGATCAGGCCGGAATTCCGATGGAAATAGTGTATTCTGAATAAAATGGGCAATACTGCTTGATATGCAGGAGGATTCATGAATCGTGGTAAGATGCGCGTCGTGCGATGCACAGGTTATAGGCCGCCCGACGTGCTCGAGCTGGTCGAAACCGAAGTTCCAGCTCCCAAAGAGAATGAACTCCGAATAGCTGTGAAAGCTTCGGCAGTAACTGCCAGCGATATCTTCATTCGAAGTTCCGATATCCCCCCTTCAATATCAAATACCGATGCGCCTTCTGATCGGTATCCGCAAGCCGCGCAGGCCGATACTCGGATTGGTCTTCTCCGGCGTTGTCGACTCAGTCGGGTCAAAAATAGAGCGCTTCAGTACATGGAGAAAGGTAATATACAACCGAATCAGCACGTCCTCATTTACGGGGCATCCGGAACCTCCGGTACCATCGCCGTACAATACGCCAAGTATCTCGGGGCCCGTGTAACGGGAGTATGCAGTACAAAAAATCTTGATTTCGTTGAGTCTCTGGGGGCGGACACAGTTATTGACTACACCACAACCGACAGTGTGGAGCCGGGGGTAGAGTTCGATTTCGTACTCGATTCGGTAGGGAAAATTAAAAATTCTCCCCTCAAGCAGAGCTGCAAAAACGCGGTAAGGAATTCGGGCAGCTATGTTTCAATTGACAACGGCGATCTCATTCTGAGTTCTTCCAGACTGGATCAGATATCAACCCTGGTAGTCGGCGGGGCTTTCACACCGGTCGTGGAAAAATCTTATCCACTTGAACAAATCGTCGCGGCACATAAATACGTGCAGAAGGGACACAAGCGCGGTGGCGTTGCAATCCGAATAAGCGAATAGCATTATCATTATTATCTACTTTACTTATGCTCATATCCCGTGCTATTATCTGAATCAGCTTAATAGAAAGAGAGGTAGTTTGATGTCGGTAGCCCAAATGAGTCCCAATGTAGTAGGGTCACAGGGTTAACGGAAGCAGCTTCTTCGTTTTAGATTGAATTAAAGTCTTCCTTCTCCCCTGTGATAGAACTCAGCGACTAGGCGCATATCTATGCGTTACAGGGGAATTACATACATGCACATTCTGAATAAAGAATTACTCATCTCATATGGTTGGAACCGCGGCTTCGAACTCGACTTCATTCCGTTCGCGGAGAAAGGCTGGATTCCGGGCCGAATCCTGGCCCACTCGCGGGGAAACATCTTAGCCGCTACCGAACGGGGCGAACTCTGGTGCTCCGTTCCCGGAAGCTTTGCCCAGCGCATGGAAGCCCAGGAGCTGCGGTACTGTACCGGCGACTGGATTGCTATAGAGCCGTATCCGCACGGCGCGGGCGGACGGATATGGGAAATACTGCCGAGAACAACTGAACTAAAACGCCACTCCGCCGGCGAAAAAAGCACCAGTCAGGCCCTGGCCGTGAACATCGACACCGTCTTTATCGTCATGGGTTTGGACAGCAACTTCAATCCCGCCAGATCCGAGCGGATGCTCGTGCTGGCATGGAACAGCGGAGCACAGCCGGTTGTCATCCTCAACAAGGCCGATCTGGTCGACGATCCGCAGCCATTTGTGGAGCGAATCGAAGCCTCGTCGCCGGGCGTGCCGGTTGCAGCCGTTTCCGCCGCCACTGGCGCGGGAATGGAGGTGGTTCAGGAGTACCTTGGACCCGGCCACACCGGTGTTTTCATGGGTTCTTCCGGGGTGGGAAAATCAACCCTCCTCAACTCGTTGGCCGGCACCATTCTTCGAAAGACTCAGACGGTCCGGGAGTCGGACGGACGCGGCCGTCATACCACATCGTTGCGCGAACTCTTCCTTGTCCCCGGATTGGGCTGCATTATCGACTCTCCGGGCATCCGTGAGGTTGGTCTGCTGTCGGACGCCGACGGTCTGAACTCGGCCTTTCACGATGTCATCGAAGAGGTCGAAGCTCTAGCCGCCGAATGTAAGTTTTCGGATTGTGCCCATGCAGGCGAGCCCGGCTGCGCAGTCGCCAAGGCCCTGGGTGACGGTACACTGAGCCAGGAGAGATACCAGAACTACTTGAAACTGAAGCGCGAAATGGAATACGCCGCTTCACGAGAATACGAACGTCTTGGACGCGAGCGGGAGAAAAAATGGAAAGATATCGCCAAGTTCTCCCGCCAGTTCAAGAAAGGGAAACAGGACTTGCACTAAATGAAACGCAACCAATACACATATATAGAACGAAACAAAAACCACGACGACTCTTTTATCTGCCGAAACTGCGGGGCCCCGGTCCACTCCTGGGCTCCGGGTACGAGCCAACGCAATCACTGTCCCTACTGCCTGCACAGCCTGCATGTAGACATTACCCCCGGCGACCGCAAGGAGCTTTGCCGGGGAATTATGGAACCGATTGGTTTGTGGGTACGGGAGGACGGCGACACCGCCCTCCTGCACCGCTGCAGAAAGTGCGGGGCGCTGCGCTCGAACCGGCTGGCCGGCGACGATGACGACCGGGCACTTCGCACCCTGGCCGAAACAGCACTCCAGGCGGTGGAGTCTGCAGGAAAATGAACTCACACGCCTGGTTTCACTTTTTTTACACGGAATAAAACCTACATAGTACAATACCAGAATGAATAGAAGCGAAGTTCAAATACACCCATTTCACCCAAACCAGGCTTCTGAAGTATCGGCTTTGATAAGCACGGTCTTCGATGAGTTCGTGGGCATCGAATACAGCCGGCAGGGTAAAACCACCTTCTCTTCCTTCACAAAGCCGGAGGCCATTCGGAAAAGGTACACAGCCGGAAATTTGATCTTTATTGCCCAGGCGGAATCAAAGATCATCGGGATAATAGAGATTCGAGATCTCTCACACATCTCGCTCCTGTTTGTAGACAAGCAGTTTCATCGAAAAGGCATTGCCCGCCGCCTGTGGGAAACTGCCCTTCTCGAATGTACAGCCCAAAACCCCGGCCTCAGCGCCTTCACAGTACACGCCTCTCCCTATTCCGAAAAAATCTACCGCCGCCTCGGATTCCACCCAAGCGCAGAACTCACTGTAATAGACGGAATCAAATTCATTCCAATGAGTATGAAAATTACACCTCGCGAGTAAAGACAGACGACCTGCGGCAGGCAGTCCACACCGCCGCACTGCATCTGAGAAAGGGAGGGGTTTTGCTGGTAGTCTGCAGCACAGCCGAACAGTTTCGGAACAACAACTTTGCCTATACGAGCGAAAAGGGCGATGTCCATGTAACCCTCTTTGAAAACAACTACATCAACCCGTACTCGCCAAAGACCTACGAAATCACCCTGTTCTATCTAATCCGCCAATACGGTGATCTGACGACTTATTCCGAACACACTGTCGCCGGTCTTTTTCCGCATGCTACCTGGGAAAAGGTGTTCACGGAATCCGGCTTTACCGTATACTCACAGGACCTATACGGGGCATACGACCAGTACCTGTTCGACAACGGCGAGTAAAACCGCACAATATTCATTGGACGGTGAGTTCGCGGCCGAGAGCTCCCTTCAGTCGCCAACTTCGGCACGCTATTAAAAGAGAAAACATGTCCATATAGTTGTACATATGCTTTATGAGAGTTGTAAATTTTACCGAAGCAAGAAATCCTTTGAAGGAATTGGGAAACCTCAAAAGAAAAAGGAAGAATTGATGCTGCACATAGAATTGTCTATGCCGTTGATGGAAATCAAATTACAGTCGTTTCTGATCGATATCATTATCAATAAATAGCGCAGATCCCTCAGGATAACTGGAATTGCAGAACTTATCATCGGAACCCTTTGCGTTATATAGAAAATCCCACCATCAGGCTGTAATTTACCGCACCCAAGCTCTCAGATGACAAGCCGAACAATTCCTCATCCTCAAACTTTCCCGAGCTAATGGAAACCTTAAAATCAAAAACCGTATTCGGACCGGCGAAATAATCGAGACCGAGTTCTACATTGTATGCAAAAGCTCCAATCGAATCCGCCGAATAATTATCCCACACATCCGTATCAATTTCAAAAACTATATGCAATAGACCGAATCCTGCGCCGAAGTAGGCGACAAACTTATCTCCTAAAGGCATCTGAAACCCGCTTCCAACCAAAGCCTCGTACAGTATCATGCTGACCATCGAATCGTTTTCAGCCGGTACATCCACATTATCGGTTGTGCCGGCTCCCTCTGTGTAGAAGTACATATTCGAGGCGATCGGCCAAAACCCCCTCAGCCGTAAGCCGACACCCCACCGACCAATATCCGAACCATAGTAATTTTCCATTTTGTTCCAGAGACTATCATAGCCTGGACCGATAAATTGGGGTACCGCAAAACCCATCATTAAAAGCGAAGAAACTCGCCCTTGGGATTTAGGGTCCCGCCTGCTCGGCACGCTGTTCCCGGAAGAGCCGGAGGGAGCAGAATCTTGCTGCTCTTTCTCCTGGGCAGGCTGGGAGGGCTGAG
>JAIPGG010000082.1 GCA_021736255.1 Spirochaetales bacterium
ATCAGAGCGCTCTCACCGTTCACCCGAACCTCGATACTGTACGGGGCGGTAGGGAGGAAATAATCAGCTTCAGCGCTTGGATCATAGGTTACAATCGAAATCGGAAGTTCTGTATTTTCTGTGATGACGCGTCCCCCGGGAGAAACCGGTTCGAGTTCATTGAAACGGAGGCTCTCGATTACCGGAGCCTGCTCGTCCCGATTGGGAGGCAGCACGAGGAGAGGATTTACCAGCCGGTCGAGTTTCCGGTCGATTAATTCGAAGTGGAGATGCTTTCCCAGTGAATATCCGCTCTCACCAATGATCCCGAGGGTGTCTCGCTTTTGAAAGCGCTCTCGGTTGACGGGTATGCTGTTGGGAGCCAGGTGGGCATAAACCGAACGGATCTTCCCGGCATGTTCGAGGATTATAAAATTTCCCATTCCGCTGGGTATGGTTCCATACATTCGACTGTCGTTTATAAAAACGAGCTCGCCCCGTTCGACCGGCTTTACTTCCTGCTCTCTTCCTAAATCGATACCCGTATGAAAATGATCGATTCTGCTCTCTCCAAAGGTGGCCGTAAGATACCGGTCTTCCACCGGCCAGTCGATCGCGCCTGCGGAAAAGAAAGCATATATGCATAAAAAGAAAAGCAAAATGATACGCTTCATCTTACCCCTCCTCGAACCGGTACAGGAAAAGCCCCGAATCTATTCCCAACAGCACATAGCTGCCGGATCGATGCATGCTGTGAACCGTGCCGGAAAGCGTTGATTCCAGACGCGAGCGGGGAGGCAAACTATAGACCTGAAAAAGCGCCCTCTTGGAGTCTGCGGTTAAAAGAGCCATCTCCTTCCCCTCGGGAGAAAAATTCAAATCCCGTATATCCCCCGATACCGGCAATTCGTATCTTTCCTGCTCCAAGGCATCAATGACCAGCAGCCCTGCAGGCCGTTCAAAAAAGAGATATCGGCCTTCAGGACCGAAACCTACAAAAACCTCCCGGCGAAACGAATCAGAGAATTCGATAACCTCGCGGGGCTGATACGCGCCCTGTTCTCCCTGTTCGAGAAGAAGGAGGCGCTGTGGATCGATTCCCGCCACAACAGCCCACAACCGCCGATCCGGCGAAACTGCGACTCCGAAGACGGCATCGAGCCTGCTCCCGGTAGTGTCATACTCGACCTCCGTCTCTCCGGTTTCATTAATAATAACCGCCCGGCCGTCTAAGAGTCCGAGAGTGAGGTGAGAGCCGCAAACATCGACGGCGGTAATCAAATCCTGAAAGGATCGTGTCCAGCGAACGCTGCCGTCCCCCTCCCATTCGGTGAGACCTCGTCTGTCTGTTCGAATAGAGAAAATGCGGCCGTCTTGGAGAATTGGGTACTGACTTGTCTGCAGGGCAACCTCCGGCAGTCCCTCCTGGCCGCGGATCATAATGTTCCGGCTCACCATCTGATAGTTGGCGCTCCTCTTTTGGTCGATAGCCACATCAGCCAGAACCTTCTCGCGAAAAAGCAGCTCCCCTTCCGTGGAAACATATCCATAAACATCTCCGAGCCGATAGGGTATCACCCGGGGCTTATCACCTTCTGCATCGGGTCTGTCTCCGCTCAGCCAACGCCCCTCGTACAGATCCATAGACCACAAAGGGCGGAGGACCCGCTCCTTTTCCAGACCGGCGGGTAGGAATAAAAGGAAGCCGATTGCTACGAGAAAACTGATTGTAAGAAGGAGACGAAATCGCACTGCAACTCCCACCGCAGATTAACACAGGGCGATGAAAGAAGCAAATAACTCTTCGGTGCGCTGGAGTTTGCCAAAGATCCTCCCTCAGATTACAATGGAAGGCAACAAATCCAGAAAATCGAGGCGGTTCATGAATTCAGAAGTACTCTACCAGGCAGCAAAAGAAGCTTCAGAACACAGCTACTCGCCCTACTCTCGGTTTCGAGTGGGAGCGGCGCTTCTGTGTGAAGACGGGACGATTATAAAAGGGGCCAACATCGAAAACCGTTCGTACGGCGGAACGATATGCGCCGAACGAAATGCCTTTACAGCAGCACTCTCAGCCGGCCACAATTCTTTCAAGGAGATAGCGGTATTTTGCGCCGATGCAGAGTACCCTGTTCCCCCCTGCGGTATATGCAGGCAGTTCATGAGCGAGTTCGTAGACACCTCTTTTCCGGTCCATTATTCGGGCGGTGACGGGAATTTTATTCAAAAATCTATGGCAGAACTGTTTCCTGAGGATTCACTGCATGAACTGAAAAACCGGTAAAAAGAGGGAATTTATTTTTTCCCTTCCGGCGGAGCCGACTTCCGGGATTTATCGATACTCTGCTGGTCCTTATCCATCTTTGTACGCCAGATATCAACCTTCTTTTTGAGATCTTCGGCCTTGTCCCGTTCCCCGACGATCATGTGAATCCTTCGAAGCGCAGCAAGATAATCAATAGCAAGCTTGAAATCGTCGAGCCGTTGTGTGGATAGTTCGTATTTTTCCCGATACCGGTCAGCAGCCTGCTGCAGCTGTCGTTTGACCAGGTTCAGAAAGGACATACGTATTTCATAGAGTTCCACCCTGGGGTCGAGCTGTTTTACCAGCTCCCGCAGGTTCAAGAGGTTTTTTGAAACAACCGCCATACGGCCCTCGAGCTCGACAAACGACCATTTCCATTTTGTATTGACGCCGAAGGCCTCTTTTACCGATTCGACGGCAAATCCGGTTTTTCTTATCAGATTATACCTTTTTTCATCATCATAGCCCTCAATGAGGGCGAGTTTTTCCTCATATTCGGAAAATGGTACATCGATATATGAGGTGACTATTCCTTCCAGATAGATAATGCTCTGATAACACCGTTTCCGTGCGTCGTTGAGAAAGTTCTCGTTTTTTATTCCCAAAAGATTTAGGGAAAGGCTGTTCATAAGCACATAGTAGGAGACCATGTTGATCCCCTCTTCGGCCAGTATGAGCTTCTTGTAGGGAGCCCCATTCTCATCATGCTGGATAATATTCCGAAGATTTTTTTCGCGCATTTGCGCCTGTTCGATGACACTTTTATAACTCGTTATCGAGTCATAGTACTGTTTTTTTGCTTCCTCACTGACTTTTGCCATCAGTTAATCCCGCTCCGCACCTTCCAGCATTCGGCGGGCATGTTCGAGAGAAGCATCTCCGCCCTCTTCTCCTGAAAGCATTCTCGAAACCTCAAGCACCTGCTCATCTCCGGCAACAGGCTTCACCTCTGTGCATGTACGTTCTTTTTTGGTTTCCTTGGTCACCATAAGGTGATTATCGGCATGAGAAGCAATTGTTGCAAGATGAGTAATACATAAAACCTGTTTCGCCGAAGAGAGGCGGCTCAAATGTTTCCCGACCGATGAAGCAATCTGGCCGCCGATACCTGCATCTATTTCATCAAACACCATGGTCGATATCGGATCCTTTTCCATCAAAACAGATTTTATCGCCAGCATTACCCGGGAGATTTCACCTCCCGAAGCAATTACCTTCAGCGGCTTGAGGGGCTCACCCGCGTTGGGACTTATCTGGAATGCCACGACATCGATGCCGGTGGGGCCGCAGACAGGTTTGCCGGCCTCTGAAAGCCGCCGTGTCATAGAAATTTCGAAATCCGCCTGAGGCATTCCAAGTCCCTTGAGATTATCGGTGATAAGCCTCTGCAGCTTTCGAGCATAGTCGTTTCGTTTTTTCGAAATTTCTCCGGCCTCGCGCAGGACTTCCCGTTCCAACTCCTCTATCCGTTTTTCAAGATCTTCCCGGTCACTCTCGTAGGACTCCAGCGATGCAATCTCCTGCTCGGCCTGTTCCCGATACTCGATCACCGCATCCACCGAACCGCCGTATTTCTTGGCAAGACGCCGGAGCTGACTCAGCCTGTCTTCAATTTCTTCCAAACGCCGGGGATTGTACTGCAGAGAGTTCCGGTAATCCACAACCGACTCGCGAATGTCCTCCAGCTCGTAATAGGCACTCTCCAGCCGTTTGTGCAGCGGGGCTAATTCTTCCACGATAGAGGACGCCGCTTCGAGCTCATGACCGGCTGAATGGACTTGGGAAAGACCGCCCTCGCCACCCTCGGATAGGTTTCTGCCGACCGTTTCCAGATGAGAATAGAGTTTTTCATACTGGGACAGCATTCGACGTTCCTGATCGAGCTCCTCTTCCTCGCCGGCTTGAATACCAGCCTTATCGATCTCATCTATAGCAAAACGGTAATAATCGAGTTCCCTGAGCCTTTGATCTTCGGATTTCTTGAGTGCATTGAGCCGCTTTCTCAGGTCTGCAAGTTCGCGAACTCTCCCCTGCAGTGCAGATACCTCATCGGTCAAATCGCCGTACTGATCGAGAACACGGCGGTGATTCTCTCCATCTAAAAGAGACTGATGCTCATGCTGGCCGTGAAAATCAATGAGATAACGGGAAAATTGATCCAATTCCGAGCGGGTTGCCGGGATGGACTGTATATAAATCGATCCTCTGCCTGATCGCTTGACTATGCGGCGTATGAGAACCCGGCCGTTTTCAGGGTGTATATCGTGCTCTTCCAGCCATTGGAGGGCATCTTTGTTCTCATCAACCCGGACCGTGCCCGAGACTACCGCCTCTTCGCTGCCGGTTCGGATCGCGTCGATTCGCGCACGTCCTCCGAAAAGGACAGTCAATGCTCCAATCAATATAGACTTCCCCGCTCCGGTCTCGCCGGAGAGGATGTTTAAGCCCGGCGAGAAGACAACCTGAGCCTGTTCGATCAACGCATAATCGGAAACATGAAGTTCCTCGATCATTCTGTTCTCCTGATATTTCTCCCGTATAGCTGCATCTTTATTCTACTTCTGTATACCGTCCGGTACTCCGGACCAATTCAATTTATTCTTTAAAACATCATAAAAACTTCGTTTATTCGATCTAACAATCTGAGCGGTCTGCGCAGCCTTTCTGATAACGATCTCATCCCCCTCATTGAGGGGGAAATCAAACTGGCCGTCTACCGTCAGGGTAACGGCAGTCCGCTGATTCGCTTCGATTTCAAGAGCCACTACCTCAGTACCCGGCACAACAAGGGGCCGGTTCGACAGGCTGAACGGGCAGATAGGTGCGAGAATAAAAGCATCCATCTCCGGATGCAGAATAGGGCCGCCGGCGGCCAGTGAATAAGCAGTGGAACCGGTGGGTGTGGCCAGAATCACCCCGTCTGCACGGTAACCGCCTACAGCCGCATTACTCAGTCGAAGTTTCAATCGTACCAGTTTTGATATGCCGGAAGAAGAGATCACCACATCGTTCAACCCGGTCAATGAAACGATTTCTTTGCCGTCACGCAAAACGTCGACTCCAACCATAATGCGGCGGCTTACCCCCAGATCGCCTGCCTCGAAGGCCTGAAAGGCTTCTTGGATCTCATCCCTTCCGATCTCGGCGATAAAACCAAAATCTCCCACGTTTACCGGCATGATCGGAACCTCGTTGGAAGAAAGAATTCTCGAACCGAACAGAACTGTTCCATCTCCACCGAGAGAAATCGCCATGTCCACATCCGAAACCGTCGGCTGTGCAGGCTTTCCGGAATACCGAAAAAGGATTCCCTCGATCCCCCGTTCTTCAAGAAACCTGCGGGTAGATTGTGCGAGGGAATCGGCATCGCTTTTCTTGGTATTAACGATGAGCAGAACTTTCTTGATTGTTCGTTTCATTGATCCCCGCTTTCTTATCTACTATATAATTCACCTTTTCTGATGTAAAGCCGGAAGAAACCAGCCGATTAAGATAGATACACCGAGACAAGGGTCTTTTTACCGGGTGTATTCTAAGGAAGCGTGGTCAATACCTTCCGCACCGCCTCTACTTCCGTGGAAGTTAATGCCGGGTACAAAGGAAAAAGCAGGGTTCTCCGGGCCAGATCCCGAGCGACCGGACAGGATTCAGCTGCTTCGGTAGCAGCTATAGTGCCGGAAAAAGCCGGAGCAGCCTCTACCCCGTGTTTGGCAGCGTATTTCACTGCATCTTTCATCCCGCTTTTCAGCAACACAGGAAACCCATAGGGTATACGATGAATTTCTGCTTCTTCCGAAGCCGGCTGTACCGGGAGGCTGTGCCCGCTTTGCATCAATGCACGGCGAAAGATACCTTCGATTTCTCGCCGGCGTTCCAAGGCCGCATCGATACGGTTCATCTGTGCAAGCCCTAAAGCAGCATTCATATCCGGCATCATCTGTTCATGGTGGAGCTGTTCGCTCATCCGTTTGAGCTCGCCGGCCTTCCGCTTTTTCTGGGTGAGTATGAGTGCTCCCCCTCCTGTGGTGATAACCCCTTCCTGTTCCGTTGCAAGAACACTGCAGCAGCCGAAACCGCCGACTGACCGCTCACCCAAAAACCCGCCGAAGCCCTCGGTAATATCTTCTATCATGGTCCAACCGGCCTGTTCGAAGGCATAATAATCGGGAATATATCCCAGGCTTGTAGCCATAATTACCACAGGTCCGTCCCCCGCCTCGGAGCCTTCTTCGGGCAGCTGCGAACTCAGTTTGTCGCTCACCTCACGTCCGGGAACGAAAGCGGCTTCTGTCAGATCAAAGATCTCAGTTTTGATTCCCTTCAATGCGCAGACATCGAGATACCATGAAGGAAGCAGGGGAGAAAGGAAAACAGTTGAACCGGTTTCGAGACCGGCAATTTCAAGGGCGAAAAATACTGCACGCTGATATTCTCGAAGAGCTACAGCGCCGGAAACCGCCAAACGGTTTTTTACTGCTTTTGCGAGTTCCGTACCGAGCCGATCACTGCCGGGACGGTCTTCTACCAACGTAGTAAGGACAGAATCCATATCTTTGCGCCGGATAGAGGGTCGAAATAGAGGAGTTGCCATTATCTGCCGTATCAGCCTCCTATGCTGTCTAGCTGTTGAAGTTCTCGTGGGTTAAAGAGGCGATTTATATCAAGAATGATAAGATATCCGTCTTCTCTGTTGACCACTCCCTGAATGTATTCCGTTCCTATCCCGCTGATCACCTGCGGTGGTGCTTGTATTTGACGGCTGTTAATGGAAACGACTCGCAGTACTTTGTCGATGATAATTCCCAGCGACATGCCGTTTATCTCTACAATAACAAAACCGCTGAGCATCCTGTCCTCATCCGACAGTTCCGGTCGACGGATATGAAAGCGCTTGTGCAGATTGATTATCGGGATGATCACTCCCCGGAGATTGAATATCCCCTCCACATAAGCCGGGGCATTCGGTATGGGCCGAGTTTCCTGCATTTGATAGATTTCCTGCACATCCATGATATCGATCCCATATTGTTCCTCCCCGAGTTGGAAGGTCACCAATTGCAATTGACTGTCGTTCTCGGCCATGTGGTCGTCCTCCAAAAAAAGAGGATAATGGAGATTCACGTATTGTGCAATAATACTTTCAGGGGATTTGCTGTTCTCTTGAAAAGAACACCAAGGAATACGGCCAATTCTTCACTTCGTTTTTTTACATTCGCCGTAAACTCCACTGCTGCGCCGGCATTTGCATGATCGCTTATGATTCTTATTGCACAAAAAGGTAATTCAAGTTGTGCAGCGAAGAGATTGACTGCAGCTGTTTCCATAGTACAACAATCACCACCTATTTTCGCATATTCGAGACGGCGTTTTTTCCCGTTTACCGGCTTATCCGTTGTAATGATGGTTCCCGTTCGCACTTCTAGACTGCAGCCTGCTGCCGTTTCATAAACCACTTCGTCTAATTCGGCTGTATTGCCCATCGTCTCTGCAGGTAATTTTTTCCACGAATCGGAGCGCATATCAATAGATGCAGCGGAGATGACCAGCGTACCCGGCTGCAGCGAGTTGTTTATTGCTCCGGCGGTACCTGCATCAACTATCAGCTCTGCCCGGTATTCCCGGACAAGCCGTCTGAGGACCTCGCCGTCAGCACGAAATCCGATTCTTCCGAGCACTAGAAGCACATTGTGCTTACCGTTCTTTCCGGCGGCATATCGAATTCTTCTATTGTTTCGATCTGTGTCTTTTGTTTTATTTTCCTGAAGAGCGAATTTGTTTCGTACTGCATGGTACTCGGGCTTTATCGCTGCTACGATTAATATGTTCATTCTGAATAAATATACTACAAATTATAAAACAGGAAAAAGCTGAGGGCAAAAAAAAAGCCTGGCGACGACCTACTCTCCCACCCGATGAGGACATGGCGGGCAAGCTCGTGCTTGCGCCGGAGCGATGCTCCGGGCCATGGCCCGATCGGGCAGTACCATCGGCGCTGGAGGGCTTAACTTCCGTGTTCGGCATGGGAACGGGTGGTGCCCCTCCGCTATAGTCACCAGGCAAATATTTCTGTTTTTCTTCGGCTTTCCGCCGCTGCGCAGGCCCTGCGGGCCTTCACCGGGGCAGCCGGCTCACCCTCGGGTTCGCCGGTGGTCCCCCGCCCTGCTCGGGCTTGAGGACCCGCCTCGAAAGAAACATGCGATAATATGGTCAAGCCTCACGGAGTATTAGTACCGGTCGGCTAAACATGTTGCCATGCGTACACCGCCGGCCTATCAACCGGATCTTCTCTCCGGCTCCTTCAGTCTGCTTATGCAGATGGGATGGCTCATCTTGAGGGAGGCTTCCCGCTTAGATGCCTTCAGCGGTTATCCCGTCCGAACTTGGCTACCCAGCACGTACCCTTGGCAGGATAACTGGTACACCAGCGGTTCGTCCGCTCCGGTCCTCTCGTACTAAGAGCAGCTCCTCTCAACCATCCATCGCCCGTGGCAGATAGGGACCGAACTGTCTCGCGACGTTCTGAACCCAGCTCACGTACCGCTTTAAATGGCGAACAGCCATACCCTTGGGACCTGCTCCAGCCCCAGGATGCGATGAGCCGACATCGAGGTGCCAAACCCTACCGTCGATGTGAACTCTTGGGTAGGATCAGCCTGTTATCCCCGGAGTACCTTTTGTCCGTTAAGTGACGGCGCTTCCACGCGCCACCGCCAGATCACTAAGACCTGCTTTCGCACCTGCTCGACGTGTGTGTCTCGCAGTCAAGCCACCTTCTGCCTTTGCACGTCCACCCTGATTTCCATCCAGGGCAAGGTGACCTTCGCGCGCCTCCGTTACTCTTTAGGAGGCGACCGCCCCAGTCAAACCGCCTACCTGACATGGTCCGAATACCCGCTTCAGGGTATCCGTTAGAAACCTAATCTGCAAAGGGTGGTATTTCACCGGCGACTCCCTCCATACTGGCGTACAGAGTTCATAGTCTCCCACCTATCCTACACATCACAGACCAAGTCCCAATGCCAAGCTGCAGTAAAGGTTCACGGGGTCTTTCCGTCTAACCACGGGTAATCGGCATCTTCACCGATACTTCAATTTCACCGGGTCTCGCGTTGAGACAGTGCCCAGATCGTTACACCATTCGTGCGGGTCGGAACTTACCCGACAAGGAATTTCGCTACCTTAGGACCGTTATAGTTACGGCCGCCGTTTACCGGGGCTTCAATTCGGAGCTTGCACCCCTCCTCTTAACCTTCCGGCACCGGGCAGGTGTCAGTCCCTATACTTCTCGTTACCGATTCGCAGAGACCTGTGTTTTTGGTAAACAGTCGCCTGGGCCTGCTCTCTGCAACCCCCCTCAAACTTTGACATCCAAGAGAGGCCGCACTTCTCCCGAAGTTACGTGCGCATTTTGCCGAATTCCTTAACGCGAGTTCTCCCGTGCGCCTACGTATTCTCTACTCGCCTGCCTGTGTCGGTTTGCGGTACGGTCTCTTCCGAATACTCCTAGAGACTCTTTCTTGGCGCCTTGATGCCACCCGCTTCGCTTCTCCGTAGATCAGCTCGCTTTCACGGCTCACCTCAGACGGCGGATTTGCCTGCCGTCCTCATCAGCTTACCGTTTAGACCAGGACTACCATCGCCTGGCCGGGCTTTACCTCACGCGTCATCCCCATCAAACTTCAGAAGAGGTACGGGAATATGAACCCGTTTCCCATCAGCTACGCCTTTCGGCCTCGCCTTAGGGGCCGACTTACCCTGGGAAGACCTCCTTTACCCAGGAAACCTTAGGCTTTCGGCGGACCGGACTCTCACCGGTCTTTTCGTTACTCATGCCTGCATGCTCTCTTCCGTCCCCTCCATCATCCCTCTCGGAACAACTTCGTCAGGTGCCGGAATGCTCTCCTACCACTCTTTCGAATCCGCGGCTTCGGTTGCGCGCTTAGCCCCGTTACATTGTCGGCGCATCAGTACTCGACCAGTGAGCTGTTACGCACTCTTTTAAGGTATGGCTGCTTCTAAGCCAACCTCCTGGCTGTCTCCGCACTCATACTTCCTTTTCCACTAAGCGCTCATTTGGGACCTTAGCCGGCGGTCTGGGCTGTTTCCCTTTCGACCACGAACCTTATCGCCCGTAGTCTCACTCCCGTACATCATGTGACGGCATTCGGAGTTTGGTTGAGTTTGGTACCCCGCGAAGGGCCCTAGCCCATCCAGTGCTCTACCTCCCTCACACTCGTCCGAGGCTGACCCTAAAGCCATTTCGGAGAGTACCAGCTATCGCCGGGTTTGTTTAGCCTTTCACTCCTATCCACAGCTCATCCCTGCCCTTTTCAACGGACGAGGGTTCGGCCCTCCACTCGGTTTTACCCGAGCTTCAGCCTGGCCATAGATAGATCACCCGGCTTCGGGTCTACATCATGAAACTTGTCGCCCTGTTCAGACTCGGTTTCCCTTCGGCTCCAGGATTTCTCTCCCTTAACCTTGCTCCATAACGTAACTCGCAGGCTCATTCTACAAAAGGCACGCCGTCACCATTCGTAAATGGCTCCGACCGCTTGTAGGTCCACGGTTTCAGGTTCTCTTTCACTCCCCTCACCGGGGTGCTTTTCACCTTTCCCTCACGGTACTCGTGCACTATCGGTAGCTGTTCAGTATTTAGCCTTGGAAGGTGGTCCTCCCGGATTCAAGCAGGATTTCTCGTGTCCCGCCTTACTCAGGTGACATACCCACATAGTGCTCAAGATTTCGCGTACGGGACTTTCACCCTCTTCGGTGGCCCTTCCCAGTAGCCTTCCGCTATCCCTCGCTTTTTTCACTATGCGAAAGCCCATACATGCTCTCTGATATATCCCTACAACCCTGACTCGGCAACCGTGTATGCGTATTACACCAAATCAGTTTAGGCTCCTCCCATTTCGCTCGCCGCTACTTTGGGAATCTCGGTTGGTTTCTTTTCCTCCGGGTACTCAGATGGTTCAATTCCCCGGGTCTCTCTCCGCATCGCTATGTATTTACGCTGCGGTGGCCGCGCATCACCACGGCCGGGTTACCCCATTCGGACATCTACGGATCTTCGGATGTTTGCTCCTCCCCGTAGCTTTTCGCAGCTTACCACGTCCTTCTTCGTCCAACAGCTCCTAGGCATCCACCATGGACCCTTATTCGCTTGACCATATTACCTCATGTTCCTTCCCT
>JAIPGG010000083.1 GCA_021736255.1 Spirochaetales bacterium
GAATACATCAATAGGCCTTGCATTTCTTATCTCTCGACGCACCTTGCCGAAGGCCCCTACAAATCTCATGTGAAAGAGGAAAAAGGGAATCGAACGAAGGACCATACTTCGATTGGGATAAAGGGTACCATCAATGTCGAAAACAACAGCCCGAATTTTCATGCTCTAAGCTCCGGGCCTACTATAGCGGTTCGTTCCCTTCTAAATCAAGCTCATGGGGCAGAAAGTCGCCGGAAGCACGGATTCTAACCAGATGAACATACGCCATTCCCCCTTCTCCGGTATAACGCTGATAAATATCTGCTGAAGTGGGAGCCTCTTCCGTTTCAACTGCAGACCCGCTGCCGTTCCTTTCAGAGTCAGCACGTTTAATCAATTGATTGTCTCTATACCGGAGTGCCCGGATCTCGTCCCCAATTCTTTCGAATATCCATGCCTCTACGGAAGGAGACTCCTCGTCTGAAATAAAGGGGAAAATCGCCAGGGTATGATGATGTTTTATAAGTTCCCGGCCTTCGGCAATATCAAGGCGCCGGTTGATCGAGCCGAGATAGAAATAACCCGGTTCATTGCGTACCAGCTGAAACAAAACATAGGGCAGATCTTGAAGGGGAAAACCCCGATTTTCGAGATATTCAATCCCCCGAACGCTGGAAACATCCACCTGGTCGAGGGAGGCCCGGTCTGCCTCCGGAGAAATGGCCTCGAGTGCTAAATTCCGTGTCCAATCGAGACCGAAAAAGGGATCCTCCGCCGATTCGTGGGCTCTGGTCCACCTATTGCCCCTGGCAGAGGTGATCTTTTTTTTTGCATCCTGGATCGATACCGGCTCTTGATCACGCCCCCGGAGGATTCCATCAACGATCCACTTTACAAGCCCGGAACAGTTCAAACCGGGTTTCCCGTTCTGGGGAAGAACGGAATCAATCAGCACCGGGCGGCCGGAAGAATCGAGGGCCCCGTCTTCTTTCCCGTACAAACTGCCGAGGCGTTCGAGGATTTCCTCTGCCGTTTCGGAGACATTCCGGGTAAACACACTCCCCGGCAGCTGCAGCAAACGCCAGTCGATAACCCCCTTCCCATAGCCGACTATATTTGCAACAGGCATCATGAGCAGCGACTGAAAATCCCTCGGCAGAATGACGTTGGGTGCAACAGGCCAGTTCTCGATGTACAGATCGAGGCTTCCGTACTCATCGGTAAACCGCCGGAGCCGTATTTTTGTTCGCTTGTGGCCGTGAAAAAGGAAAATTTCTGCCTGCTCAGGTCTGCCGGTACGTTGATCGAAGGTGATTTCCCAGTTGCCGGGGGCATAAAGGGGGAAGCGTCCCTGTTCGTTTCTTGCTTTGAACTGAAGGATCGCTTTCTCACCCTCCAGGCGGTATAGAATTTCGACCCAGCGGTCGGTTCCTGGTATCGGCTTTCTCTCTTTAAAGGCATGCTTCGGAAGGGATGTTTCCCCGGTCAGCATGCCGGCGTATTCCCGGCGAAGAGGTGAATTATCGGGGATATTGAGACCGATTTCCTCAGCATATACCCCCCCGCCAAAGAAAATGAGAATGATCAAGATAATACAGAACCGGCAGCCTTTGATTTACCCATTCCCCCTTACGAAGATCTTCCCTCACGCAGAATTGCAAGGATTTCCAAGAGTTGTCCCCTGAGCTCCTGTATCTTATATTCGACGGTTTGCTCGTTCATCCCAAATTCTTTCCAGAGTTTTTGACTTGCTCCATGTACGGTATAGCCTTCTTCGTACAAAAGATGGCGTATTCTAAGGAGCAGACGGATATCCGTCTCCGAATAAACCCGCCTGCCGGTTCGATCTTTCTTCGGGCTGAGCATAGAGAATTCCTGCTCCCAGTAACGCAGAACATGGGGTTGAACTCCAACCTTTCGGGCCGCATCGCCGATAGCAATCGTTTTCATTTTCCGCCGACGTTTTCCCGCCCTCCATCCGATTGGCTGCTGCTCTCCCGAAAATCCACCCACACCGGAATTTTGTCGAAGCCGCAGTCTTCCCTGATCCGGTTTTCAATGTAGCGCCGATACGATTCGGATAAACCATCGGTACGTTTACCGAATATCCGGAACCGTACCGGGTTGCGGTTTCTTTGAATCATATACATAAGCCGAACCGTTCTCCCTTTTTGCAACAACGGAGGAGGAAATTCGTCTACCCATTGCTGAAGAAGCCGATTCAATGTTCCGGTATTTATCTGCCTGTTCAGTTGGGTAAACACCTCGACGGCAGTACGTTTCAGCTTTTCAACACCCTGATTCTTGAGAGCAGAGATCGGTACAATCGGAGCAAAGCCAAGAACAGGAAACAGAAACCGGACTCGGTCACTCACTGCACGAAACTCGTTTGGTATTCCTTCCCGCATATCCCATTTATTCAACACGAGAATGATTCCTTTCCCCTTTCGCACGGCAAGTGAAGCAATTTTCTTATCCTGTTCAGAAAGATCCTGAACGGAATCAATCAAAAGAAAAACGAGATCGGCACTCTCCATTCCCTCGATCGCCCGCTGCACTGAATAATATTCGATTCGCCCATGCACTTTGGCTTTTTTCCGCATCCCGGCGGTATCCAGGATCCGGAAAACCCGGCCCTGATACACAAACTCACCCCGCACAACATCCCTGGTAGTCCCCGGCACCTCCGATACCAGTGAATTCTCACTACCGACAAGACTGTTGGCAAGAGTAGATTTCCCGGTATTGGGTTTGCCGAGGATGGCGATTTTTATTTCCCCGGATTCGGTTTCCGCATTCTTTCCGGTTTTGGCCTCTGCTTCCGGAGGTTCTTCTTCTGAGGGTTCTTCACCGCCTTGCGGCACAGGAGGCAGCAGTTCTTCCATCTTCTTCAGCAACTCATCAATTCCCACCCCGTGGGCTGCTGATATGCCGAGTACCGGAAAACCGTAAACCAGATAATTCCAAGCTTCCTGCATTCGGTTCTCATTGTCCGCCTTGTTAACCACCAACATTACCTGCCGGCGAAAAGCCCTGAGCTCTTCGATAAATTCTTCATCCTCAGGAGTGATCTCGGTTACATCCATAAGAAATATGATGAGATCAGCTTCATTGAGAAGAGAAATCGTTCTCCTGCTTACCAACTCCGAAAACGGCTGCTCGGTATCGTGTGTATAACCACCCGTGTCCGTAAGCAAAACCTTCTGCTGCGTGAGTTCGATAACTTCCGTTACCGGATCACGGGTTACTCCCGGGACGGAGTCTGTTATTGCCGCCCGTCTGCCGACAAGGCGGTTAAAGAGTGTTGATTTCCCGACATTCGGCCGGCCCACAATGAGGATACGTTTCATAGGCACAGATTATCTCGAAAGAATTTCGAAGCGCTCATCCATCCAGGATCGGATATATCGATCGATTTCATGATATGATTTCATCTCCAGTATTTCTCCTACCAGCTCTTCAGCAGTCGACATCGAAACGGAACGGATTATTTTCTTTACTTCCGGAATACTGAAGGAACTCATACTGTATTCATCGAGTCCGAGTCCCAACAAAATCACCGCCGCATAGGGATCTCCGGCCAATTCCCCGCACATACTGACCTCAATACCCTGTTCATGTGCTTGGTGAATGACAATCTGCAAAAGCCGCAGAACACCGGGATGGAAGGGCTCATACAGATATGCGATTTTTTCGTTTCCTCTGTCAACAGCTATGGTGTACTGAATCAGATCGTTTGTACCAATCGAGAAAAAAGATGCCTCTTTTGCAAGAATATCGGAGGTAAGTGCTGCGGAAGGCACCTCTATCATGATACCAACCGGAATATCTTCATTGAACGGGATATTTTCCCGGCGCAGATCTTCTTTAACCTCATTGAGAACGTTCATTACATTTACGAGCTCTTCAACACCGGAAATCATGGGAAACATGATCCGCAGGTCCCCCTCGGGTGATGCCCGCAGCAGCGCCCGCAGCTGGGTGCGAAAGATATCAAGATTCGAAAGGCAAAATCGCACAGCTCTCCACCCGAGAATCGGATTCTGTTCATCCATCCCCTTCAACTCGGGAATAACCTTGTCCCCGCCGACATCGAGAGTTCTGATAGTTACCGGGCTTTCGGGCATAGCCTGAAGCACCTTGCTGTATGCCTGATATTGCTCCTCTTCATCAGCTATTCTGTTGGGCTGGATAAATAGGAACTCCGAACGGAAGAGCCCTATTCCATCTGCTCCGTGGGACAGGACCGAGTCGATCTCTTCCGGTACCTCGATATTTGCAGTGAGCTTTATGAGCTTCCCGTCGGTCGTTTCCGCCGCAAGCTCATTCATATAGAGGAGCTGGACCTCCCGGCGCTCCCATTCCTTCCGGTTGCTCACATATTGATCGAGGGTTTTGTCGTCGGGTTCGACAATGACAACTCCCTTATTTCCGTCGATGATCAAGGTGTCGCCGGTACGAACTTCCTGTGTAATAGAAGAAAGCCCGAGTACTGCAGGAATCTCGAACGCCCGGGAGAGGATTGCCGTATGCGATGTTTTGCCGCCTACATCCATAGCAATTCCCTTGACCATCCTTTTATTCATCAGTACCGCATCTGTGGGCAGAAGGTTATGTGTTACAAGTATTATCTCTTCCTGGAGATCCGCCAGAGACAATCGTTCACGATATAGTAAATGATTGAGAACCCGCCTAGAAACATCGTGGAGATCGACCGTACGTTCCTGGAGGTAACTGTCCTGGGCATTGCTCATCTTACCGACGAGATCATCCACAACGTCCATCAGAACCCTTTCCACGTTGACCTGCTGCTGCTTCAAACCTTCGTTGACCTTTTGTCGGAATTCCGGGTCATTGAGCATCATGACATGGGTTTCTAGAAAGTTATTCTCCGTATATCGGTCTTCCTCGGAGGTATTGTCGATTATATCCTGGATCTCCACTGCCGCCTTATCGGCTGCTTCCACGAAACGCTGGTATTCCATCGCTATCTGGTTGTCCGTGATGTCATAATGGGGTATAGTGGTTGAGTCTTCCAGATAAGGAAACGCTCTTCCGATGGCGATACCGGGCGAAGCGGATATGCCGGTGAATTCTTTCATGGTTGAAATACTATACGGGCTTTTCGGAGAGCTGTCAAATAATGACTCCGGAGAGCCGATATCTAAGGTACCATGGCACGAAAAAAAACATCATTGGGCTGTCTATTTTGGGTCGCACTGGCCCTCTTAATTGTCGTTATTTTCTTATTCAACCGTGAAAGGATCAACCAGGTCCTGGAATCCACCGGCTTTGTGGATATTATTCGGCAGGAAAAAACCGCCGAACAAGAACCGGAAGTAATCATTACCGACGAAAACGGGGAAACACAAGAGCAGGAATCCGAAGAGCGGGAGGGGGAAACCTCCGAACCTACTGTAATCGAGATCGAACCGTCGGACGAAAAGGAACAACAACCGGAGAAACAGACGGAAACAAAAGAAAAAGAAGATACCCAAGGGGCCGAAACAGCAGAAAAGGAAACAGCCGAATCCACAGAAACATCTTCTTCCCAAGAAAAGCCTTCCGATGATGCAATTGAGTACCGTCGGGGAACAATTTACTTCCTCCTCGTAACCGATGAAGGCCATATCTCTCTCCAGCCGGTCAAGAGAAACATTGCCTATGAGGACGCTCCCCTCACGCAGACGCTCGAGGTCCTCCTTAAAGGCCCGGATCCGCAAGAACTGAACCGGAATTATCTGAGTCTTATCCCCGAAGGGAGTCGAATCCTCGGGATTTCCGTGAAAAACGGCGTTGCCTATCTGAACATGAATGAACGTTTTCAGTTCAACACACTCGGAATAGAGGGATATGCGGCACAACTCAAACAGGTCGTTTATACAGCCACCGAGTTCAAAACTGTTGATTCCGTACAGATTCTGATCGAAGGGCAAAAGCGTGAATACTTGGGTCCTGAGGGCATATTTATCGGAGCGCCTCTCAGTAGAGAAGATTTGCCGTAACCGTTGGTTCGGCTGTCGATCAGGCCGCAAGAAACCTTTCCCGGCATGCAGGCCCCGGATTACTTCTGAATATTACGTGATCAACAATTCAAGGTCATGCGGGTCAACAAAGGGTCCACCGGAACTTCCATGTTTTACAAAGAGCGATAGATATTCCTGGTTACCCGATGTCCCCTTCAGCGGTGAGGCAATTAGGGATCGGGTTGCTACCCCTGCCTTTTCCAGCCGCACTAACAACCCACGCACGATTTCTAAACGCATGTCTCGATCCTGAACGACCCCCGAAAAACCTGGAGTGTCCCGCGGGATTTCGAACTGGGGCTTAATCAAACCGATCACCCATTCCTCCCGCATCAATGACAGTAAATGCTCTACCGCACCGGCAAGCGAACGGAATGAAAGATCAACTACTGCAGCATCGGCGGGAGGTTCGAGAAAACCGAGATCCATAACACCGGTCCGCTCATGGAGAATGACCCGGGGGTCCTGTCGTAAGCGGTAATCTATAAGATTGTATCCCACATCAACAGCATGAACTTTTTGGGCGCCGTACCGTAGGAGACAATCGGTAAACCCGCCCGTGGAACTTCCCGCATCCACAAAGACCTTCTGCTTGATCTCTACCGGAAAGGTCTCGAGTGCCGCTTCGAGTTTCTCTCCGGCCCGGGAAACATAGGCTTTTTCTTGAATTATTCGCAGCTCGCCATTATCGGAAACCGTTTGAGAAGGATCCCGCACCCGCTCACCGTCTACACATACCCTGCCGGCAGCAGCGAGCGTGAGGATCTGATCACTATTCATTTCCGGGTAGTATCTCCGGATGAGATCTCTTAGCCGACACCTTCCGGGCATTTTCTTCAAACCGTTGAGGAAAAACGAATCCTCTCAATCGACCTTGCCGTACCGCGTTCCTTGTCTATAGAAATCAGCACACCCTGCAGATCAGCAGGTAAATCAGCTACCGACATCTTCAGAGGCATCTGAGTCAGACTTCGTTGAACAGCAGTATCCACCTCGACCCCGATTACACTTTCTTTCGGACCGCACATCCCGATATCGGTTATATATGCAGTTCCACCGGCGAGTATTCTCTCATCGGCAGTTTGGACATGTGTATGGGTTCCGAGTACGGCGGAAACCTTCCCATCAAGATAATGGGCAAGCGCTTCCTTTTCACCGGGATACTCAGCGTGAAAATCAATCACCACAGCATCGTATTCTTCCTTTCGTTTACGCAATACCTCCGCTGCAGTTCGAAAAGGGCACAGAGTTGAGGGAAGGCTCTCGCGGCCCTGAAGATTCAAAACCCCCAGGCGAAAATTCTTACTTTCTGTTACGGTAAATCCATGCCCAGGCACACCAGGCGGGTAGTTTTCCGGGCGCAACAGCCGTGGGCTCTGATCAAGCATTCCCAGGATTTCCTGCTTTTGCCAGATATGATTACCTGAAGTAATTACATCGGCACCGGAAGAAAAAATCTGTTCCGCTGTCTCCGGTAACAGACCAAAACCGTCGGCTGCATTTTCTCCGTTTACAATAACCGAGTCTGCAGAAAAATCCTTGATGAGGGTCTTGAGCTGAACAAAAAGGGCCCTGCAACCCGGTTTACCTATGATATCACCGAGTACCAGGACCCGAAAATCCGAAGCCATGTCCTTCCTTTAGCGCGCGTACTCGATGATACGGGTTTCCCGAATTATCGTAACCTTAATCCGTCCAGGATACCGCAACTCATCCTCGATCTTTTTCGCAATATCCTTTGCAAGAGATTTAACATCTACATCATTGACTGACTCGTTGTTGACCATAATCCTGAGTTCACGGCCTGCCTGGATAGCGTATGACTTATCGACTCCGTCAAAACTCTCGGCTATTCTTTCCAGATTTTCCAGCCGCTTGATGTAATTATTCAGAGTCTCGCGCCGAGCGCCTGGACGTGCGGCCGATATCGCATCAGCAATCTGAACGATTACCGATTCAACACAGCTCGGTTCGACATCGTTGTGATGTGAACCGATAGAATTTATAACCCGTTCATCCTCGCCCATCTTTTTAGCCAATTCCATACCGAGTTCAGCGTGATTCGAATCACCCTCGGTAGCGATTCCCTTTCCAATATCATGAAGAAGGGCTCCGCGCTTAGCGATTTCCTTATCTGCCTCGACTTCACCAGCAATCATCCCCGCAAGAACAGCTACTTCTTTCGAATGAAAGAGTACATTCTGCCCATAACTGGTACGATAGTACAGACGCCCGAGTGCCTTGATTCCGTCGGGATTCATGTTATGAATACCGAGTTCGAAAAGAATTCGTTCTCCCTCTTCATAAATCTTCTGGTCGATCTCTTTTGTTACCTTTTCGACCACTTCTTCTATCCGTGCCGGATGTATTCGACCGTCGGAAATGAGTCTTTCGAGGGACATCCTCGCAATTTCCTTACGGATCGGGTCAAAACAGGATATTACAACTGCTTCGGGAGTATCATCAATGATGACATCCACCCCTGTCAAAGTTTCGAGGGTACGGATATTCCTCCCCTCTCGACCGATAATGCGGCCTTTCATCTCGTCATTGGGTAGACTTACTGTAGTGATGGTAACTTCAGAACTGATATCGGTGGCTATACGCTGTATAGAGGTTACAAGAATATCACGTGCACGTTTTTCAGCAGTTAACTGTGCCTCATGCTCGATTTTGTTAATCAGAACCTGGGCATCATGCTTGGCTTCGTTTTCGAGGTTTTCGATGATCAAGGATTTTGCCTGTTCTACAGTCAGGCCGGAAATCCTTTCGAGTTCCTGTCTCCATCGCTCCTGATCAGCCTCGATCTGAGATTCTTTCTCAAGCACTTCACGATTACGATTAGTTAGAATCTGTTCCTGCCGCTCAAGTACCTCTACTTTTTTGTCTAGGTTTTCCTCTTTTTGTATCAGTCTCCGCTCGTAAGCCTGTACTTCGTTTCTACGCTCTCGTATCTCCCGTTCCTGCTGGTTCCGTTCCTGTATTAGTTGGTCTTTTGCTTCAAGGAGAATTTCTTTTTTCTGGCCTTCGGCCTCCCGTATAGCATCCTGTTTTATTCTTTCAGCCTTTTGTTCCTGTGAAGTCAGCTGAAATCTGGCATAAAACCAGCGTATTGTCCAACCAATTATTAAACCAGCAAGAGGAAGGATGACGATTAAATAGAGAGGCATCGTCACCTCCTCTTAATGTTAAAGTTGTGGATCATTATAACGAGTACTCACTATTTGTCAAGAAATGATAAGTGATTATTACAAATATGGCGTTTAAAAATCAGCGCCTATCCGTTTTCCACTGTCTGAGAGCTTCTGCGATAGCCGATCCTTCCAAACTTTGCTTGTTAGATCCAACCATTACGTATCCTGCATTTCTTTTATATATCAATGGGAGCAGTAGAATACAATCTATACTCCCGCGGTCCTTTTCGGAGACCTTTTCTTTCATCTCTTGGATATTAGAGAGAGGCCAATTAATTATAACAGCCGCTCTCTCTTCAAGATAATCCCGAAAGAGTTCTTCCTTCTTCCAGATTACGAGATTATTTCTGCTTTCTTCATTGAGTCCGACAGAATACCGGCAGATCAAATTTTTATCTGTTTGTTCGAGAATTGCGGAAAATAGGCCGTCGAACACCCGGGAAAACCGAATCAGTGCCTTGATGATTTTTGTTTCCCGTTCAGGGTCTTTTCCTACAAGTAAATCAAAATGGAGTCCTTCTTTGTCAACAAGCGGACCGGGCCCTACTTCAAGGCTTGATGATTCTCTTCCTGTCTTTTCTTCCGACTCTTGTTCATCTGAAAAGAGAAGATCTTCACCTGTCTCATCTCCGAAAAGGCTTTCAATTCCTCCTACCGATTCGAAATCTTCTTGTCCCGACTGTGAAGCCTGTATCCCCTTCTCTGCATTTTTGTTGGATTCCGGGGTTTCATCATCCTCCTGCTTTTCCGAATCTTCATTACCGAGAACGGAATCCACCAATTCAGCAAATCCCTGATCACTCTCCCCGGCCTGATCACGATAGAAAACATCATCTCTGATGGAAAAAACACCATTTTTCTCTTGAACAGGTTCTTCACTTTTGGTTTCAGTGGTTTCTCGGCCCCCTTCATTTACCATTAACTGAAACTCCCGAAGAGAAATGGATACAATCTTCCCCATCTGCTTTAAATCATCGATACGTTTAACAGTAGGTCCTGTATCAGAGGCTTTCTGTTCTTCAAGCTCTTCCAGTTCTTCTAGTTCTTCAATTTCTGTTTCTTCACCTTCACGTTCGGAACCCTGGTCCGTCGTGCTTAGGTCTTCGAGTTCTTCTATTTCTTCGAGGGACTCTACTTCTTCGTATTCTTCGTCTTCGCCTTTATACATACCGGCCCCTTCTACTGTGGAGTCGAATTGAGTTTGCCGAAATGAAATATTATACTGATTCGGATTATAACCAAAAGCACCGAGAGGGCCTCCGGCTTCGGCCTCCAATTCTTCGACAACCCCCTCTGACTGTCCGCTATCTTCAATATCTTCCGCCTCTTCCAGTTCTTCAACATTTTCAACTTCTTCTTCGCCTTCTTCAAGGGGCTCTATATCTTCGATTTCTTCTAGTTCTTCAGGTTCAGGTTCAACGGGCACTTCTTCATCGACAGCTTCTTCGAGTGTTTCTTCCGTTACTTCTTCTAGTTCCTCAGCTTCCGGTTCTTCAGGCGGCTCCTCTATTTGGATGGTCGCCTCTTCGGCTTCCTCGGGGGTTTCCTCTTCGGAACCGGCCTCCTCGATCTCCTCGGCTTCTTCGAGTTCCTCCGGCTCCTCGGGCTCTCCGGCTGCCTCGAGCTCCTCGGCTTCTTCGAGTTCCTCCGGCTCCTCAGGCTCTCCGGCTGCCTCAGGCTCCTCGGTTCCCTCGGGCTCCTCAGGGGCTTCAGCCTCCTCAGGTTCTTCACCTGCTACAACCGTTTCCTCGCCGGATTCAAATTCTTCGAGTTCCTCCGGCTCTTCAAGCTCCTCGATCTCCTCTTCTTCTCCGGTCGCTTCAGATACCTCTTCTACCTCTACCGGTTCGCCGGTTAGCTCAGTAGGGGGTGTCTCTTCGGCCTTTTCGGGGGCTTCCTCGG
>JAIPGG010000084.1 GCA_021736255.1 Spirochaetales bacterium
AGCTGCGCGTTGATCGCCACGATGACGGTAGACAGTGACATAAGAATTGCTCCCACTTCCGGTGCCAGAACGATTCCTGCATTGTACAAGACGCCGGCGGCCAGGGGAATAGCGATTACGTTGTAGCCGGTAGCCCAGATCAGGTTCTGGACCATCTTGCGATAGGTTGCCCGTCCGAACAGGATTAAAGCAGTGATATCGAGGGGGTTGGAGTTTACCAGCACAATATCGGCGGAGGCGGCGGCAACATCGGTACCGGAGCCCACCGCTACTCCTATCTGGGCCTGGGCCAGAGCAGGAGAATCATTCACTCCATCGCCGGTCATGGCAACATACTCTCCCTGCTTCTGCAGTTCCTTGATCTTATCCTGTTTTTGATCGGGTAGTACCTCGGCGAAGTAGCCGTCCATGCCGAGCTCCTTCGATACAGCCTCGGCGGTTTCGCTGTTATCCCCGGTGAGCATCCAGCACTTTATACCCCGCCTCTGCAGGGCTTTGATTGCACGGTATGATTCGGGACGGATCGTGTCGGAAAGGGCGATCGATCCTGCTACTTGGTTATCTACTAATACAAACACTCGGGTTACCCCGCCCCGCCCTTCAGCATCCGGAGGCCCTTCAATATTCTGCTCTTCGAGATACCCCGGGCTCACAACCGCTACCGGTTTTTTATCCACGGTTCCTTGTACGCCTTTGCCTTTGATCGCTTCGAAATTGTCGGCGGATTTTATCGACACGCCTGCATCTTTTGCAGCGGCGATAATCCCCTTACCGATCGGGTGTTCGGATTGCCCCTCCAGTGCCGCAGCAAAACTGAGAATATCGTTTTTTTCATAGCCTGTGTCGTGAACATCCACACTGCTGACTTCGAAGGCACCCTTCGTCAATGTTCCGGTCTTGTCGAATACAAGGGTAGAGATTTTTCTAGCATTCTCGAAGGCCGTACGGTTTCGGATCAACAGCCCGTTCTGGGCCGATTTGGCCGTTGACTGTGCGACTACCAGCGGAATCGCCAATCCGAGGGCGTGGGGACAGGTAATAATCATTACCGTGGCCATTCTGGCAATCGAGAACTGCAGCCCCTGCCCGGCGATCAACCACCCGGCCAATGTCGCCGCCCCGACACTAAGCGCAACAATGGTGAGCCACAAGGCCGCTCGGTCGGAGAGCGCCTGGGTTTTGGATTTCGCAGACTGGGCTTCTCGGACCATGTTGATCACTTTTGACAGATAAGATTCTTCGCCAGCCCCTTCTACCTTCAATTCCAGCGAACCGTCTCCGTTGATTGAACCCCCGATCAACTGGTCACCTTCGGCCTTGCCGACCGGTTTCGATTCGCCGGTGAGCATCGATTCGTCGATGTAACTGCTGCCTCTCACAACCTGACCGTCGGAGGGTATTTTCTCTCCCGGTTTAATAACCAGAATATCGCCCTTTTGCACCTCAGACAGCGGTATATCCTCGGTTTCATCATTCTTTTTCCGATGAGCCTCACTGGGCATGAGCTGGGCGAGTTTCTCCAGTGCCGAAGAGGCGCTTACCACCGAGGCCATCTCGATCCAGTGACCGGCCAGCATAATAGCGATCAAGGTTGCGAGTTCCCAGTAGAAGGGGGTTCCCTGCAGGCCGAAGGTTACCGCCGCGCTGTATACATAAGCTACAGTGATAGCAAGCCCGATCAGGGTCATCATTCCCGGGGCTTTTGACTTCAGCTCCTCGACCAGCCCTTTCAAAAAGGGCCAACCGCCGTACACGAAAATAGCTGTTGCAAGAATAAACACAAGAATACTGTCGCCGGTGAATTCTATACTGAACCCCACGAACTCTTGAATAAGCTGCGAGAGCAACAGCACCGGCACACTCAATACGAGGGTGATATAAAATCGTTTCCTGAAATCACGAATCATCATCCGGTGGTGCTGGATATGGTCATGATGACCGTGTTCTTCATGATTTGTGTGTTCAGCACTCATATAATTTTTCTCCTTCAAATTATTACAAATATACTAATGGTCGAAGGCTACCTTCAAGCGATCGATTACTGTCTGCAACCTGTCATTGATCTCTCCGGCTATAGTTTCAATTGCCGTATTGGAAACACCCTGCATAGAAGTCTTCGGATCAACCGCAGCAACCTCGATTGAACCAGATTCCAGTTCCTGCACGATCACATTACACGGTAGGAGAGTTCCGATTTTATCCTCCGCCTGCAGAGCTTTATGTGAAAAGGACGGATTGCATGCGCCCAATATCCGATACTTGCGAAAATCAACACCGAGTTTTTGTTGCAAGGTTGATTCGACATCGATATCGGACAGCACTCCGAATCCTTCCTGTGCCAACTCCAATTTTACTCGTTCGATTACTTCATCAAAATCACCGTTCACCTTTGTGTTCATGTAATATTCCATTGTATTCCTCCTTACAGAAATTTATTGATTTCTTTTCGGGAACAGCAGCATGACTGCGGTAATTCCTATCAGAATGATGACAAACCACCCTATATACATCTCCGGGCATCTGAGCAGCCACTGCATAGTTGCCTGTCTCCGCACTTTAACGCTTCAAATCATCAAGTGCGCGCAGATACTCTTCCCGGCTGATTTCACCGCGGGCATAGCGTTGCTTCAGTACTTCTTCCGGTGAATCATAGGGGATAGGCCCATAATCTGATCCATGCATCCCCCAAGACCGGCCCATCATCCCGGGGCCCATCATGCCCATGCCTCTCCGACCGTAGCCGTATTCCGAACCATCCGTGAGATACCGGTATCCCATCCAGCGGTGTGTCGAGGCCAGGGATTGCGAACCTTCACCACCCATCATCCTGTCCATCCATAAATGCACTCTCTCATTTGGATGAATCTCCGACATTACAGCCTCTCCGAGCTTTTCCAGCATTGAAACAGGAACCGCATCGGGATCAATAGTTTCTTCTGGGCCCAGCTCCATCTTGCCTCGTATCTCCTCGATTACCTGATTAGGCTCTGCCGAGTGTTCATCGGAATGTGTGCCGGAGAGCGACCACGCGAAAAAAGCAACTAACAACAAACCTAAAGATATTAGAGCTACACGTTTCATTTTTCTTCTCCTTTCAATTGGTGTATGGAATAAAATATAGAGAAAGAATATGAAATTGATTTGAAGGAAATATTACGGGAATATGACAATTTCAGCTATTTAGCGGAAGAGTGAAATAAAAACGGCTGCCCATGTTTGTTCCGGGGCTTTCAACCCGTAGACTGCCGCCGTGTGCTTTCGTAATATGGGGAGGCTTGCATGCATGACAAAAACCGGTATGTCTTTAGTCGGAAGATGGAAATAGTAATCCGGCATTTTTTAATGCAGGAATGCGGTCTCCCTTCGGGTAGTACAGTCATTTTATTCGGCAAGGCATTGATGACCTCACCGACGGGATGGCTGTCAATACTCAATTGTGAACATTCTGAGTATTTCCGCTGAGGCCTGCATTACTGCAATTCTTTGCGTATTGTGTGAAATTCTTCCCGTGAAATTTCACCCTTCGCGTACCTGCTCCGGAGAATTTCCATTGCGTTCGCCGGAGAATTTTTATTACCTCCGCGCCGTCGCGTAAGAATTATTATCAATACAATAACTGTGCCGATTACCAAGAACCCCAAAATCCAAATCCACTGCATGAACCAGCCTCCCGCGCCTGCGGGACCTGACCAGCCGCCCATCATGCCGGGGCCCCACGCTCCGCTTCCGTAACCCCAGCCGCCCGTCTTCCCGGAGCCCATCATGCCGAGGCCGAAGGCGCCGATATTCCCGTTGTTTTACAGATATTGATATCCCATCCAGCGGTGTGTTGAATCCAGTTGCTCCGGACTCTCACCCCCCAACATTTCATCCACCCATTCGTGCCGTGTTTCGTCCGTTATCATAAGTCCCATTACCGCGTCCCCAAGTTCCTCGAGAAGCTCCGTATCTACACGATCGGGATTTATTTCAACAATTGTTCCTACGCTCTGCTCTCGCTTGATTTCATTTATGATCACATCCGCGCTTCTCCCATGTTCTTCTACCTGGGCCAACAGGGCCGACCATCCGGATCCTAATAATAGAATAAAGGTTATAATTAGAATCTTTGTTGTATTAATTCTCATTGTCTTTCCTCCCCTTCTAAGACGGATTTCTTATGCAGGTATTCTTCCCTGGAAATTTCTCCTCGGGCGTATCTGCTTTTCAAAATACCTTCGGCGCTTTGCGACGTTTCCCCTTCACTTGTTCCTCCGTATATCGGCCCGTTTTTACTTACAAGCCATCGGACGAGAAAAACAATTCCGACAATAGCGCCGACGATGAGTATAATGGAGAATAAACCCCCTCCGAATCCCCAACCCATACCTGAATTCCAACCGTACATCATGTTTCTACCTCCTCTTGAGTAGTGTGTAGTATGAATATAGAAGAGCAATATGAAGCTGAGTTGAAGGAAATATTACGGGAAGATGACAAAATCAGCTATTTGGCGGAAGTGTGAAATAAAAGCGGCTGCCCCGCTGTAGTCCGGGGCTTTCAACCCGTAGACTGCCGCCGTGGGCTTTAATGATATGATGGGCTATTGTCAGTCCGATACCGCTCCCGCCGCCGGCGCGGGACCGCGATTTATCGACCCGGTAAAATCTTTCGAAAATACGACCTATATCACTATCGCTTAGACCAATCCCGTTATCCTCGACACCGCAGACTATCATCTCGTCTTTGGATTCAGTATAGATCCGAACCTTACCCTTGGACGGGGTATATTGCAGGGCATTACCGAGAAGATTGATGATCACCTGCTGCATACGTTCCCAATCAGCCTGTACTCTAAGTACAGGTTCCGAAAGCTCGGTTTCCAGGTCGATCTGTTTTTCCGAGAATTGGGGTTTTAACCTTAGTGCAACCTGTTCCACCAAATCATTGAGATTGAACTCCTGGAGATTCAGCTTGATCTGCCCGGATTCCGCCTGTGATAGATTCTCTAAGTCCCCTACAAGACGCTGCAATCGTGTGAGTTCGGTCTGTACCGCCGAATAGGTAGAAAAATCCGCCGGCAAGACTCCGTCTATCATCCCCTCCGTAAGACTACGTATTGAAGCAAGAGGGGTTCTAAGTTCGTGGGCGACATTACCGATGAGTTCAATACGACGTGTTTCGGTAGAATGCAGCTCCTCTGCCATCCGATTGAAGTTTTTGGCTAATTCGCCTAATTCGTCATCCCATACGAAGTGGGCCCGCTGACGGTAATCTCCATCTGCGATCTGCACCACTGTTCTTATCATCGAACGAATTGGAGATACTATTCGCCAGGCGACAAAGCTGCTGACTATGAGCGCCGCCAACAAGGCTCCGGAGGCGGCAATCAGTATCACCTCAGTTAAAGCAGACTGAAAAGAGTTCATCAAATTTTGTCGTAAAAACTCGTTTTCGCCAATCAGGTGTTCCATCTCTCGGATATGCTGGTTTAATGCATACGGTGCCTGGAGACGGACTGTGAGCATCAGGACGATCACGCCGACCCCGATGATTATGAGATGTGAAACAAAGATTTTACGGCCTAAACGGCTTGTCAGCAGTTCTTTCATTTTCACTGTTCAACCTCGAAACGATAGCCGCTTCCACGAACAGTTGTAATGTATCCCCTGTCTTCCTCGGACAGCTTCATTTTATTGCGCAACCGGCGAATATGTACATCAACTACGCGCTCTTCGATAAAATATTCATCGCCCCATACCTGCTCGATCAGTTGATCACGGCTGAGCACCCGGCCGCTGTTCTCCATCAAGGTGAGCAGCATATCAAACTCTATGCGAGTAAGCTCGAGCTCATGCCCTTGCCGCCATGCTTTTCTAGCGGCCGGATCAATGGCAAACTCACCACTGTGTATCATCTCAAGACCATTCTCGCTCTGTTTTCTCTGTCGGCGGACGATTGCCTGCACTCTGGCAACCAGCTCGCGTGGACTGAAGGGTTTTAGAACATAATCGTCGGCCCCCATTTTAAGCCCGATTATCCGGTCGTCTTCGCTCGTTTTAGCAGTTAGTAATATGATATAAGGGTCGGCGTTTCGCCTGAGTTCCCGCAATACCTCAAGCCCGTCAATTCCCGGAAGCATTATATCCAATACTACCACGTCCGGCCTGAACGTCCGTGCGATTGAGAGGGCCTGCCTTCCTTCGAGTGCGTTTTTGACCTCATAGCCCTCGCGTTCAAAATAGGCCTGGACTGTAGTTACGATGGAAGTTTCATCATCGACTACCAATATCTTCATGTTCAGACCAACTCTCCTTCATTGAGTATTTGAATAAAACGAGGTAGCGTCAAATCGGATCAAACAGCTCCGCCAAAGTGGTATTGATTGAAGTAGAATTTTCCCACGGAATGTTCTATAGTTTTATCATGATCGACTTGTGAAAATGATGCGGAGGCGTCTTATGAATAAAAAAACTCTTCCTGTACTGACTCTTCTCGGAATAACAATTCTCCTTATCTTGATGGGCTGTGCCAGCGCCGAAGTACGAGCGGTACAATCCGGCGATGTGGAGGGATTGCGGGAATATGTAGCCGGTGGAGGTGACGTCAACGCCCCGCAAGGAAATGGAAAAACCTTGCTCATGATCGCCGCTGAATCAGCGCAATTGAATTCCGCGGCTTTTCTTATAGACAATGGAGCACGCATCGGAGTTCGAGATAACGGCGGGAACACCGCACTGATGTATGCCGCAAATGCCGGTAGTGCTCCGATTGTAGAGCTCTTGCTCTCCCGCGGTGCCCAGGTTGATGTGCAAAATAACAGGGGGATTACCCCGCTCTACTACGCCGCCGGCACCGGGAATCTTAGAGTAGTCAATACCCTGCTCGAGGCGGGGGCTAATCCTTCCAAGCGAACGAATCAGAACCAAACAGCTCTGTTCCCAGCGGTGGAAAAAAACCATGTCGCCGTTGTACAGCGTTTGATCGAGGCGGGAGCCGACCCTTCTGTTGCAGACGGCAGCGGCACGCCTGTTCTTTTCTACACCCTCAAATCGGGTCGGATACAAATGGTCAGCATATTGCTCGATGCCGGGGCGGATCCTGCCATGCCGAACAATGAAGGGACTACCCCATTAATCGCCGCCGCCGACGCCGAAGCTACAAACCTCGTCGAATTGCTTTTGAACCGTGCCCCTCAAACCAGAGATATACCCGGCAGAAACGGATGGAGCGCTGTAATGCGTCGTCTTGCCGCCAGTGCGAAAAAACCGTCCGGCCTCACTCCCGCCACAGCGGTTCTGTTGGAATACGATGCTGCCGTCAATCCCGACACTCCGCAAGCCAGGCAAACGGCATTCACCGCCGCGAAAAGCGGTAATACAGAGGTACTCGATGTCCTGCTCCGGGCGGGTTTCAACCCCAACATACCTTCTCCTGACGGAGACACATTATTAGTACAAAGTCTCGGCCATGTACAATTCATGCGAAAACTGCTGGAGGCCGGGACCAGTGTCGACGCTGTTGATTCTCAGGGGAAAACCGCCTTGATGGAAGCGGTGCGAAGAGGAAACGGCGAAGCGGCACGGCTTTTACTGCAGTTCGGCGCTTCGACCAACCGAGTAGGCCCGGACGGGCGTAACCTTCTCATGTATGCCGCTGCAGGCAACGATGTCGAGCTGGCCAGACAACTGTTGCTCGGGGAGGCCTCTGTGTATCAGCGGGATGAACAGGGCCGGACCGTGCTTCACTACGCGGCAGCTTCAGGATCACCGGAAATGGTGCGCCTCCTGCTTACCGCCGGAGCGGATGTACAGGCATCTGACAGCAATGGAAACCAGCCGATCGACAGCGCCATGAAGAATCCGAACAAAGAAGCGGTAATCGACATCCTCGTCACAGCCGGCGCCACGCCTCCGTCCCCGCCGGAAACAGAGGAAGAGGCGGAAGTTGCACAGGCAGAGCAGGAGGCTGAGGACACTGCACAAGACACTCCAACTCCAACTCCAACGGAAACGGAAATGGAAACGGAAACGGAAACAAGTCAACCGCAGCCTGCCGAAACCGAGGATACAGAGGAGCCGTCCCAACCGCCGCAAGTCGCTGAATCAGAAGAAACCTTGTATCCGGCCAATAAGCGCTCGAGCCCCAGTGCAAAAGAGGTAACCCTGAGCCTGGTGAATCGGAGCGGGAACCGGATGGAGATCATCTGGATAGACACAGAGGGCCGCCCGGTAAGTCTCGGTTCCATCGAACCGGAACAGACCCGCAGCTATTCAACCAATGCGGCACACTATTTCATTATTCGAAACGAAGCCGGGGAGGATATCTTCGAATACCGGACCACAGGGCGGAAATCTCAGAGTTGGAATTTCGGTGCCCGGCAAGGGGAAAATACCAAGGGCAACAAGAAATAATCCTTGACGGGCTAGAAAGCCTCCCCTATTCTGAACATATGCTTTCAAGCTCAAAAAAAGCTAAACTCGAAAAAAGCGTCAATACTATTGAAAAACGGCTCGACGCCTTTCACAGCTCCTTTCAAGAGTATAAAAACTTACGGAAGAGAAACGGAGATCATTCGAAGCCGCTCTCTGTTTCCCGCAAAGAGCCAAGTGAAAATTCGCTTTTCGATGGCCTTCTCCAGGATTTCATTCGGGAGTGCACCTTTACCATAAACAGCGGGAGCGAAGAAGAAACCAACTACCAAATCATCCAGGAAAACACACCGGATCCAGTCGTAGAAATAGATCCTGAAGGGACGATCCTCTCGACAAACCCTTCTTTCACCAATACCTTCGCTTTTCGAAACAACGAACTCATAGGCACCAGTCTTTTCACCCTTGTTCCCCCCAAATACCACTCTGGTCTGAAGGAAGGGATCACCCGCTCTTTGCAAGAACGATTCGAAAAATACCGGGACACCGTCGAGGATATCATAGTATTTCGAGCACACCCGAAAGAGGGAAAAACAAAATCGGTGGAAGGTATTTTTTATACGTACGAAAAAGACCGGAATCCGGTTCTGGTGTTGCTGATTTGCGATCTCAGTTACAACCGGAGTCTCTACGAAGAACTGAAAGAAGCAAAGGACCATTACGACGCCCTTTCGGAAACGATCGGTGAAACGATCATTCGCATCGATGAACAGTTTCGTATTATTTTTGTGAACTCCTCCATCAAGAAAACCTTCGGCTATAACCGGGAAGAGGTGAATGGTGAACACTTCAGCATCCTTTTCCCACCCGGCGTGTTCGAACGGCACAAGGACACCTTTCAAAAATACTTCATCGTTGATGAACAGCATCGAAAGGAACTCGGATTGGATATTACCATCGAGGTTCTCGGGCGGAGCAAGCGGCGGGGAATCTTTCCGATGGAAATGTCCTTCGGGAATTCAAAGGAGTTCCACGGCCGGACTATGACCTGCATTCTGCGGGACATTACCCAGCGTAAACACAATGAGCGAAAACTCCGACACCTTGCCTACCATGACAAGCTTACAGGACTGGGTAACCGGGACCTGTTCAACGGGGATATACGTTCACTTCTTCAAACAATTAATAAATTCCCCGAAGTTTTATCCGCACTTATGTTTCTCGACCTCGACGGCTTCAAACAGGTGAACGATACCCTCGGCCATGATGCAGGCGATACGCTGCTCATAGAAACATCCCGCCGCTTGCGGAGCAGCCTGCGGGAAACCGACTCGGTGTACCGTTTCGGCGGAGATGAGTTCGTAGTACTCTTGAACTCAATCCAAAAACGGCAAAATGCAGCTATGCTCGGGACAAAACTCCTTCGTGCTGTTCGAGAACCCTACTTTATCGAAAAAGAAGAAAACACCTCGAAAGTGAACGTGGGTGTGAGCATCGGCATTGCCATAATTCCCGAAGACGGGAATAAACCGGATGTCATTACGAAAAATGCAGATCTGGCCATGTACAGTGCTAAAGAATCCGGGAAAAACACGTATGTCTTCTATTCAACCGATATGGATAAACAGGCAGTTGAACGCTGGGAACTCGAGCTCGGCATAAAAAACGGCCTGGCAAACCGGGAGTTCCTCTTATACTACCAGCCAATGGTAAACCCCGAGGGAAAGGTCCTCGGCATGGAAGCATTAGTACGCTGGGATCACAGGCAAAGGGGCCTGATTTCACCGGATGCATTCATCCCCGCTGCTGAGGAAACGGGATTGATTATTCCCATGGGGAAATGGATTCTCGAGACTGCCTGTCGAACGATGCACTATCTCAACACTCACGGCTATCCTGATTTATTCATGTCGGTCAATGTTTCTCCCAGGCAATTCGACCACCCGGAATTCTTAAATATTACCAGCAATATTATCCGAAAAACCGGAATCGATCCGCATAACCTCAAACTCGAACTTACAGAAACCTGCATCATGAATGCTCCGGAAGAAGCAATCGAGAAAATGCATGCCCTCAAAAAAGACCACCCGGGGATTTCCATCGCCATCGACGATTTCGGAACCGGTTATTCTTCATTGAGCTATCTCTCCCGGCTTCCGGCCGACATCATCAAGATCGACCTCTCCTTCGTGACCAAGCTCTCCCAAAAAAGCAACCAGAAAATCGTAAACGCCATCATCAACCTCGCTCAGGGTCTCGAGCTCGAACTCGTGGCCGAAGGGGTCGAGGGTGAAAAGCAAATCACCTTTTTCTCTGGAAAAGGCTGCCGGCTCTTACAGGGATTTTACTTCTACGAACCACTCGATTTCGACGAACTCATGACCGTGATTTGACCGGGAACAGGCAATAATTTACCATCGGAGCAGGAGGGTGAGCTGGACCGAACCAACCAGTGCCTGTTGAAGTGGAAACCTGCTGCCTGCCGCCCCGCCGACATTTGACTTAAAACAGCGGCCCGCACTATAGTTAATCTTGGACAATGCAAAAGAGAAAGAGAATTGAGTCTGGAGCGCCATGGGTTCCCCGAAACAGGATATAGC
>JAIPGG010000012.1 GCA_021736255.1 Spirochaetales bacterium
GATGCCCACTGCATCAAGGTAACGACTGACCGTGGCAAGGCCGGCACGGCCGGAAAATTGTTCGTTTGTTGTGTGAAAGTTGCTAATTTTGCTCTTGTCGGCTCGGCAATTTTGGCGCACCATTTATTCGCCTCCTGGGTGTTTTTGGTTATTGGTCTAACTCATTACACCACTGGGAGGTATTTTTTTCAACTAGGCAAAATCGCTCAATTTAGGTAAGTATGTAATTATGTATCGATTGTTGATCACAAGCCGGGACAGGGAGCTGATCAACTCACTCAGGGCTGTACTCCCCCCGGTTGTGTATTCCAGTGTTGTATCCCGCCCGGAATATGCAGAACGCATTGTCGCAGCCCAAAAAGAACCCTTCGACTGCCTGCTCATCGACCACACGATTCAAAAGAGCGATTGCGTCAAACTGATCGAGGCGGGACGCAACCAGACACATCACATTATCATCATTCTCCTGACCGAAAGCCACGAAACATCCTTTCTTGTCGAGTGCACAAAGGCCGGCGCCGATACGATTCTGAATAAGCCCGTCCAATTGAGCGAACTGAAGGAAGCGGCCCACAAGCTGTTCAACAAATACCACTTCCTAAAAAAACAGGCCCTCAGCGAAGAGAGCCCTCCCTTGCGGAAACTGATAGGAAGGTCCCCTCCCCTCCGGGAGATCAAATCACAGGTTGTCATCTATGCCCGGGCTGAAAAAAATGTGCTCCTCACCGGCGAGAGCGGTACCGGAAAGGATGTGGTGGCCAAAACGATCCACAAGTTGTCGAGCCGCAAAAACGGCCCCTATGTACCGGAAAACTGCGGCGCCATTCCCGAAAGCCTGCTTTCTACCGAGCTCTTCGGATCAGAACGGGGCGCCTACACCGGAGCGGTCAGCAGACCCGGGAGTTTCGAAGCAGCAGACGGAGGGACGCTTTTTCTCGACGAGATAGGGGAAATGGGCTACCGGTCTCAGGCAAGCTTCCTGCGGGTCCTCGAGGAGCACACGGTCAGACGGATCGGCGCGAGGAAAAACCGGCCCATCAATACCCGGGTAATCGCTGCAACCAATACAAATCTGAAAAGAGCGGCCGCCGCCGGACATTTCCGGCAGGACCTCTACTACCGGCTGAACACCCTCCCAATCCACATACCGCCCCTGCGCGACAGACGGGAAGATATACCCCTTCTGGCTTCATACTTTCTCGGACTGACCACAGCCGGCATCGAGGCCGGATCAGAGTTCGAGTCCGTGGCCGACCACGGGCCCGGGAAACCCTTCGGACCGGGAGTGATGGACAAACTCGTAAACTATCACTGGCCCGGCAATATTCGGGAACTTCGAAACGTAATCGACAGGGCGGTATTGATTTCCGGTGAACGGATAGAAGTCGAACACATCCGTTTCCTCTAGAAGAGAGACTCTTCCATCAATCAGGGAAGACGCTCAATCAGGGAAGACGCCGCATATCATACGCCACCAGGGCAGGAACCGGATTTCCATGGAAATCCTCCGTGACCCCCGCCAGCCGGGCTACAACCAGGAGATTGTCGTTTTGCTCGACCGCCTCGGAAGAAGGGTTCCGGGAACGCCGGGCGGGAAAGATATCCTGGTATTCCGGCCCCTGAAATTGTATAAGACAACTATACCGCTCAACCCTCTCCATACCGATCCAGTTTCCCCTTACCAGTTCCACCAGAACGGTATAATTCTCCGGTCTGTCGTCGGCTATCGTTATCGAAGCCACCGCTCCATCGATCAAATAGAACCGTGCCGAATCGAGATCGGGATCAGGTTCAGTAATCTGCTGATCCAAATACTGCAAGTCCGCATCAAAGTTCAACACATTTTGCAGATCTTCCCATTCTGCAGCCGGCAGCAAGACCGAGACTGCCGCGAACAGCAGGATTCCAAATAACGGTTTTCCAATGAAACGAAGCATGATACCCTCCGACGGCCAGTTTAGCGGCCTTCTTTCATTCTTTTCTCTGGATGAAAACTCGTCAAGAGCAGATGTGTTTTTTCCGAAGATAGTACAGTGGAAGAACAGGGAACAAGAAGAAGAGCCCTGATTCTCGGCGGAAGCGGGGGAATCGGCCGAACGGTCGCACTTCGGCTGGCCCGGGAAGGGTACCGAATTACCATTCAGGGTGGAACAGACAAAAAAGCCCTCGAAAAAACCATCTCCGAGATGCAATCTCTGGGAGCAATAGCCGACGGCTTTCCGGCAAACGCCTCGGATCTTCACAATTACCTGGCAAAAATCGAGGAAAATCTCCCGGTAGATGTTCTTATCGTCGCCTACGGTCCCTTCGTGATGGCCCCTCTGGAGGAAATGGATCTCAAACAATGGCGCCGGATGAGCGACCACAATTTCCTCCTGCCGGGTATCCTGGTAAGCACAGCTATTGCCCGGATGAAAAAACAGCGTTACGGGCGGATCATCCTCTTCGGGGGAACCGGAACCGAACAGATCCGGGGCTACCGGAAAACCGCCGCTTATTCTGCGGCAAAAACCGGCTTGGCGGTCCTGGTAAAATCCGCAGGTAGACAATTAGCCGGAAGCAATATAACCTGCAACATGGTCTGTCCCGGTGTGGTTGAAACAAAGTATTACACTCACCGGGAACTGAAAAAGCGCCGCAACCAGATGCCCGGAGGACAACTGCTGGAAACAGAAGAAATTGCCGATGTTGTCTCCTATCTTTGTGCACCGGAGCGCCGCCAGATCAACGGGGCAATCATCAATATTGACAAGGGGTATATTCCGTTATAGTGTTGTATGATACGTGTTTGACAATGCGGCTATGCACGCGTACTATACAATGAAAGACACTAGACTCCTGACGGGAAAAGGAGCATTATGAGCAACAACGAAATTGTACCTGGTTTTGATGATGAAAAAGATGACAGCTTAAAAATCAGGCTGCAAAAGATCGATAATGTTGAGGGCTGTCTCGTTCTGTACCTCACCGGTTATATTGATACGTATAACTCGAACTTTTTTCAGAAACGAGTTACCAAAGCGGTGGAAGCAGGCTACAGCAGGCTGATTTTTCACTGTGCGGGTCTCAATTACGTTTCGAGTACCGGAATCGGCTCCTTTACCGCCTTTCTCAAAGCGGTAAAACCCCGCGGTGGAGATTTGGTTCTTCTCGAGATCCAGCCGAAGGTATACGAGGTCTTCCAGCTTCTCGGTTTTTCTCAATTCTTCAACATCAAGGACAGCCTGGATGATGCTGTGGATTTTTTCGTAAAGGGAGGACAAACAGGCAGCACCGACGTGTTTCCGAAGATTTTCAAATGTCCTATCTGCTCGAAAAAACTCAAAGCAACCAAACCGGGCCGTTTCCGCTGTTCCGAATGTAAAACCATTTTGGCTATAGATAACGCCGGCCAGGTGTTTCTCGGCTAAGAGAAAAGCAGGCTTCCATGCGTTTCCGGTCGATTCGAGTCGATCTCGTACGACCGGAACCGGCAGAGGAAGCGGTATTCAGATCCCTGTTCCGCAAACAACCAGCAACCGTTCTCATAGTCACATCCTCTCCCATGCCGGTGAGTCAGGCTGAAATTCTCCTCCTCTCGAGCAGCTGCTTGCGGGAAATTTCCCCTATAGACTCCCCAGGTTTGCCGGTACTGGTTTATGGGCCGGCCGAAGACCTGCCTGAGGCCTTTCAAGAGGGAGCCGGCGACTTTTTGCGGGAGCCCTGGTCGGAAATCGAGCTCATGATTCGAATCGAACGTATGGTCGATCAAAAACGTTCCTGCGGGCCCTACCGCCTCGAAGGAAATACAATGATCGGCCCGCCTCTTTTCGGCGGGAGCGGCGAACAGAGGGTTCAATTCACCCCCGCCGAAGCGGCCATCATGGCACTTCTCTTCGCCGGGCGGGAAGAGACCGTATCCCGGCACCTGATCGAGAACCTCGCTTTCTCCGGAAAAAACCCGAAGAGCAAACGCTTCGTTGATGTTCATATTGCCGGTATTCGCAAAAAACTCGCATCCGCTTACGAGAGGCCCCCGAATGGACCGGTAATTCTTACGATCAGGGGAAGCGGCTACCTTCTGCACTGTCCGAATACATAATCTTTTCAAAAAGGGCTTGACGAACGGGGAAAAGAATCCTCTGTGCGTAAGCTGTGGATAACTTGCTTTTTCTTTCCATAGCCATGGGTCGTTAAGACGCACCCTGTACAAAAAAATGCACAGAAACTGGGGAAATCATTCCGTCTACTTGTAATTCCTTGCAATATAAGCATTTAACTCTTTATGCCCTACATATGTTAGTCTGATCCGGCGAAGAAAAGGAAAAAAAGCGAAGAAACCCGGAAAAGACACCTTTACAAAGAGAAAAAACCTCCTTGTGGACAAACTGTTAATGAATTGATACTTGCAGCGGGGTAGGCTCGGTGTTACGATATATGGTGATGTGAAATCTTTTCCACGTATCATCCTGCGCTACCTCCTGACTGTCGCTGTTCTCGAGGGATTTCTGCTCGGATTCGGCCGAATCGCTGATACCGAGCTGGAATACTTTTTCACATACATTCTTCCCGTCTCTTTACCGGTTGTTCTGCTTATCGGGGCAGTCTTTGCTCATTTTCCCTTTGCAAGCGGACGCAGCCGGGAAGGCGCCGCCTCTCCGATCCTGGTTTTTCTGCTTACCGCAGGCGCACTGTTGCTCTCTCTCGAATACCTCGACTACCGGCAGGCAGCCGAGCATCAAAACGCCCCTGAACCCGCCGCACAGCCGGCGGACCCTGAACCGGTGATACGCTGGACAGGACCGGAAAGCTTTGTCTATTCACTCCCCGGCGAAGGAGAATACCGCAGGCACCGTTTCAGAATCAGCGAAGAAGGGCTCGAGCAGGCAGGGACCCCCGCGCCATCCGAGCCCGAACTCTCCGGACCGGGATCTTCCAGCCAGGCCACAGCTACCGGCGGAATGAGAGTGCTCTTTCCCGAACCGGTTTTGCGCATCGGCGAGGACGCCGCCTTTCTCGGAAGCCTGGTTTTCCGGTACCAGGAGAATCCCCTGCAGGCAGAGACCCTGTTCATGTTGATCACCATTGCACTCTTTGCAGCATCGCTCCACCTTCTCAGCCGTATATCGAAATGGCCGCTTTTCAACCTCATCCTTGCCGTCCTGCTGGTCAGGTATATTCCAGCCTTCGAACGGCTGATACAGGGAACCGGTTTCCGTGATCAGCTGCAGGATATTCTGAGTATTGATCTGGAGGGGACCCTCACCCTTCTACTTGCCGGAACAGCGGCGATACTCTTTTTGGTAATCGACATTGCCTCAGCAGGCCGGGAAGCCCGGACAGACAGATCCGGTCCGAATACTCCTGCGAGAACCAGCTACGGAAACAGGCGAGGCAGCCAAGAGCCTCGGAAACCAACCGGTCGGCGGCAGAATACGAACGGTGAATACGGCGGCAGCGAAGCCGACCTTCAGGCTTTCAGGACGAGGTAACTATGAAACGGGCATTTCCGACCCTTTTGCTGTGGCTGATCGCGAGTGTTCTCCTCTTTTTTGCCGTCATTTTTTTGATGACCTACCTGGGAGACGGAGAACCGGAGACCGTACCGGTACTCGGACCGCTTTTGGAAAAGGCTTCCTCGGCCGTCCAGGGACTCCCGGCCGGAACCGGGGCTTACCAATACGAACTTCATTCTGTTCACCCCTCCCTGCGAAGCGGCTTTCTGTTCGACCGGAGTCTCGGGAAACTATTCGAGATCCTCCCGGCGGTTTTGCTGGTGGTACTGCCGCTCGGTTTGAGTGTTTTCCTGGCAGAACGAAGAAAGGGGACCCGTGCCGCCTCACGTTCGACCGGAGGGGCCGGAGCGGAAACCGGGCAGACCATTGGCCGGGCCGTCTTGATCGCCGCCGTTCTTGCCACCGTTTTTTACGTAAGCGGGCGGGAATGGCTCGTCTCCGGGGCTCTCGAACGGCAGGAGGACCGCATCTTTCGGACCCGAAGGGCCGAAATGATCGTCGAAAAAGCCCGCACCATGGCCCCTGACCAGGAAGAGCTCGACATGGCACGCTTTGAATACACAGAGCTCCTGCCGGGAGGCGAGTGGATCGAGGTGGAGACCGGGCAGACCGGAGAAACAGAGCAAACAGAACAAACCACCCCTGCCGGCCAAAACGCAGAAGCCCCCCAAGCAGAGCAGAATCCCCAGGCCGGCGAAGGCACCCAGGCCTCCACGTCTACCCAGGCCGAGACCGGCGAAGAGACCCCCGCCGGGGAAGACACCCAGGCCTCCACGTCTACCCAGGCCGGGGAAGACACCCAGGCCGAGCCCGGAAAAGAAACCCCCGCCGGCGAAGGCACCCCCCCCGGGGAGCCGGGTTTCGACGCCCCGGAGCTTTTACACCTCGCCCGGCAGGCCCTGACTTCCGGCTCTTATCCCCAGGCCCGCTACTACGCCCTCCTTGCACAGCGGATGGCCGACCGGCCGGCCCAGCACAAGGAAGCACAGACAATCGCAGAAAGAGCGGCCGAGCTCACCCCCACCCGGCAGGCCCTGAACGCGCTCGACCGGGAATACGCCGCCAAACTCAACGCCAGAACCCTTCTCGAACGGGGACGCCCCCTCGAGGCATATTACGCCTTTCGCCGCTTTCCCGATGACCGAGATGTCCTCCCCTTCCTCCGGGAAGCAGAAGAATCCTTTCTGGAGTACGGCTTTTTTCAGGAAACTATGCAGGATGCTGTTCGGGCGGCCGGCGACTGGGCGAGACGGGAGGTGGTATTCACCAATACCCCACAGGAATTGATCTACCTCGGCAATCTCACCAAAACCGGGAGGGGCTGGTACGCCCGGGATGTGTCGATCCTCCAATTCGACGGCGAAGGAGAGATCGCAGGCAAAATCAGCGCCGAATACGCCCACATACCGGCCCGGAAGAACAGTTTGCCCGAGGCAGAGAACCAGAGGGCCCAGGGCCAGGCCGCAACAGAGCAGGCCAACGGCGCCCCTGCGGCAGAGGACCGGACGGCCGCAGACCAGGCCGGCACAGAGAGAGGTGCCGGACTTCCGCTTCAGCTCTACTGCGTAGCAGCAGAGGACCCCGACCTCCGCTTCGAGCCGGTCCGCAGCCAGGGCAGACAGTCCTCCTCTCTCGCGCCGGCTGAATCGGTTTTTACGCTTTACAACCGGCCGGAGGAACTCGCCGGCCTCTCCCGCCTTCAGGCGGGGCTTCAAACGGCCCCCCTCTCCACCCTCTGGAACCTTCGAAAGTCAATTGACCGGCTCGGCTACCGCCATGAGCCGGTGTACACCGAATTGTTCCGAAGGCTCAGCGGCAGTTTCGGGTTCTTTCTTCTCGCCCTCTTTTTACCCAATATCGCGATGCGCCTGGCCCCGCACAGAAAAACAATCCTTCTTATCGGAGGATTGCTCCTCGTCTTTCCCATTGTTTGGATCCTCGGCGCCTATTCAAGCGTATTCTCGGCCCTCGGCGAAATATTTTTCGGCAAGTGGGGACCCTTTTGGGGGATTGCAGCCTTTATCGGAATCCAGGCCCTCCTTGCTTTTCTTGCCGTCGTACGGATCATCTCCGCAGGAAAAGCATACCGTACCTCCTGATGCGCAGATTCAAATACTGGGGAAAAATCATCGGTCTTGCCGCCGGCTTCGCCGTTGCCCGTATCTTCGGTGCAGCGCTCGGCCTGGTGATCGGACACATTATTGACCAGCTCCTGTTCGAGTACCGATTTCGCAAAAGCGCCCGCGCCTTCTTTGCCGACCCCTCACTGAACGAGCTCCCCGAAGACTTTCAGCGGGCCGCCGTTTTTTCCCTTGCCGCCGCAGCGGCTCTGAAACACAGCGGCAACCCGACCCTGATACAGATCGAACAACTCTGTGCCGCCATAGGCGACGAACTGATGATGGGAAAACGCGAGGCCTACCGCCTGAATCTCCTTGTCGAACTGGCCCTGGAACACGCCGCCCCTGCCGGGCAGGCCGAGGCTGGAAGCGCAAAAGGTAGTGGTGCACAGACTGAGGCCGGGGGTGGTGCGGCTGAGGCTGGAGGTAGTGCCGGGGTCGAAGGCGGGGCCGGGCAGCGAGAACGATTCATCGAGGCCGCAGGCAGGCACATCCGCCGGCAATTGAGCGAAAGAGAACAGGAGATCCTTTTCAAGGTGATCTCACAGGCCTGTCCCGGCTGCAAGGGGGACAAGAAGGACCTTCGCGGCTTTGTCCGGAAGCTGGCGGAGGCTGCCGGAATCGATCTAAACCGGAACCGCGCCCTTATCGGCGGGGGCGGAAGCTACGTTCGTGCATGCAGACTGCTTGGAGTAAAACCCGACAGCTCCCTCCAAGAGATCAAGCAGGTATACCGGAGCCTTGCCCGGGATTTTCATCCAGACAATGCCGGCGTTCTCGAACCCGAACAGCAGGATACCTCGGCCCAGGCCTTCATCCGCATCCGGGAAGCCTACGAGACGATTTTGCAGTATCATCGGGGAGAAACGCTGGGGGATTAGTTGCTGTCGCTCGGCCGGCTGCAGCGGCCAGCCCGCCACCGGCGACACCGGCAGCGGCAACGCCAACGGCAGCGGCCGGCAAGAACGCCGGCCTTACACCGGCAGCCGCTTGATCCGCGCGCCGAGAGCCTTCAGGCGCCCGGTAAGGTCTTCGTAGCCGCGTTCGATCTGGTAGACATTGCGGATAATGCTCTTGCCCTCCGCGCCCATGGCGGCAAGAAGCATGGCCATTCCCGCCCGGACATCCGGAGAGACCAGGTCGTCGCCCTTCAGACGGGAGGGTCCCGACACCACCGCACGGTGGGGATCGCAGAGGATGATCCTGGCCCCCATGGAAATCAGCTTGTCCACGAAAAACATCCGGGATTCGAACATCTTCTCGTAGATAAGCACCGTTCCCTCCACCTGGGTTGCCATCACCAGGATGATACTCGTGAGGTCCGGCGGAAAACCCGGCCAGGGCGCGTCGTCGATCTTCGGAATCATACCGCCGATATCGGGAAACACCTTCAGCTCCTGTCCGGCGGGAACAAAAATCGTGCTCCCGTCGGCCTCCCAGTGTATTCCGAGTTTCCCGTATGCGATCTTGACCATCCTGAGGTCCCGGGGTGCGGCATCCTGGATTTCCAGTTCTCCCCGGGTAACAGCGGCAAGACCGAGGAAGGAGCCCACCTCCATGTAGTCGGGGCCGATGCGGAAGGAGGCGCCGTGAAGCCTTTTTACCCCCTGGATTCGCAGGATATTCGAGCCGATGCCGGAAATCTTTGCTCCCATCGAATTGAGGAGCCGGCACAGGTCCTGGATGTGCGGTTCGGAGGCGGCATTCTGGATTACCGTCTGCCCCTCGGCAAGTACCGCCGCCATCAGAGCATTCTCGGTGGCCGTAACCGAGGTTTCGTCGAGAAAGATGTCTTCACCGACGAGCTTGTTCGCAGTGAGCTTGAACTGCCCGTCGATCTCGACCCGGGCGCCCAGGTCGGAAAGCGCAAGAAAGTGGGTGTCGAGCCTGCGTCTGCCGATCACATCGCCGCCGGGAGGGGGAAGAACAGCCTTGCCCGTCCGGGTCAGGAGAGGACCGGCAAAGAGAATCGAGGCCCGCACATTCTTTCCCTGTTCGGCGGGGACCTCGCTGCTGGTAATGTTCGTTGTGGTAATCCGGTAGGAATCGTGACCGGTCTTTTCGACCTTCACCCCCAGATCACCCATGATGTCCAGCATCACGTGGACATCCTCGATATCGGGGATATTCGAGAGTTCAACCGGTTCATCGGTAAGCAGACAGGCAGCTATGCACGGCAGAGCCGCATTCTTGTTTCCATGGGCACGAACCTTTCCCTTCACGGGAAAGCTGCCCTCGATCTCGTATCGCAGGTCCTCGCAGTCTTCCATATAGGATGACTCTACCCTCACCAGGCCCGGTCGTCAATCGGTGTATGATTGAAAGGCTCTCATCAAATCATCCCACGTCTGCAGATGTGCAAGAATTTCGGAGTGAATCGCTTCAAACATTTCATTTTTATACAAATGACTGAGCTCGTTTCTCCAGTCGATCATTTTAAGAGCTGTTTCACATTTTTCAGGCGCTCTTCCATACCTCGGACTCCTGCAGAGCCGTCTGTTCGAACTCCGAATCTACTTGCTCAAAATTGATGATGTCGACTTTCCAGGGAATAAGGCTTTCTTCGATCTGTTCGAGAATACTGTGTTTTACTTCAGTGAAGGTCCTCTTATCCAACCCTTTGATACCGATATCAAAATCAGCTGCCCACCTGAAGTCGCCGGACACCCTCGAGCCGAACAGAAAAACAGTACATTCCCGATCGGCAAGCTCACGAAGCACGAGCTTTTTCAACAGTTCATAGTATTTCTTTTCGTATTTCGGATCCGGTTTCAGTGTAAATACTCCCGGGAAAGCTGCCCTCGATCTCGTATCGCAGGTCCTCGCAGTCTTCCATATAGGATGACTCTACCCTCACCAGGCCCGGTCGTCAATCGGTAGTCTTCTGAAGAAGAAGAAAGTACTGGCGGCCCTCGAAGGGGTTGTCGTCGAGCTTGATAGCGATTTGGCGCAGACGGCTTTGGCCGTCTTTACAGACAAGACGCACCTGAAATGTGCTGACCGCGCCGGGGCCGAATCGCTCGGGAAAGGGGTTTTCTAAGATCCGGGGAAAGAGCACGTCGATGACATCGGATAAATCGCTGCAAATCCACTGTGTATCCGCCTCTGATTCTTCCGGTATAGGCGCAAATACCCGGACAACCGCTTCCTCGAGCGGAAGATCTTCGGCCGCTTCTTCTGCGGCATAGCTCAAAAAACCGCGTGTTCCCTGCCGGACCAGGATTTCCCTGCAGGTATCGAGAAAATTGTTGAGACTCCGGACAATGTTGACCGTCGAGCGTTCACTCATCCGCTCGTCCGCATAGCCGTACCACATCAGGTAGGTCTCGAACCCGACATCCTCTTCGAAAATGCGGCGGAAAACAATCAGGTCTTGAAGCCCGTCGGCGTCGATGTCGCGAATAGTGTAGTGAGCCGTGTTCGAAAGCTCCAACCCGAAGGTTGCCGGGCCTCCGGTACCCGGGTATACCAGCCAGAACAACCGGGAGCCCTTCGATGAGGAGAACTCCAGATCCACGACGACAGGATACTCCCCCTCCCCCGCAAGGCGGCGGAGAGCATACCGTTCGAGCACCTTTCCCGAACCGGCATCTATCAGCGAAGCAGGGTGAACTCCACCATCATCCCGCCGGTACATCGGAAACAAGCGAACCGGCACCCTTTTCTCGTCTTCGCTGCCGACCCGGGAATAGTCGCTGAAGACCAAAAAACGCCGGAGCTCCTCGAACTCGGAGGGAATCAGGAGAAAGACCGCATCCTCGTCACCGTCCGCATCCAGGTCAGCCCGAAGAGACATTTCCATACCCCGTTCCAACACCGGCATCCAGCCGGGAGGAAGGGCTTTCTTCAAGGCTGCACGGAAGGGCACCACAGCCCCGTCTGCAGGGGAAACCTGTCCAATCGATGAATCGGAATCCTTCCCCTCGGGGGATGCTTGCTGCCCGTCGACCCTAGTTCCGGAGGCTGCTTCCCGGGAATCTGCGTCCTGACCTTTTGTTTCCGGAGTTTTTACTCCTCCGGTTCCCGCACAGCCGGAGAAAAAGCCGAGCAGGAGCAGGACCGCCGCTGCCGCAGCGAGGATCGGCCTCGGCCGGGGGTGTTTTTGCTTAAGTTCTTTCAAAGCAGTGCTTTGCATTCCCCTTCCCCTTTGCTGATATAGTAACAATACGCCGGGGGTTTTGCCATTACTTTTTTTTGTGTATAAATGAGCCTATGAAGGTCATGAAATTCGGCGGCAGCTCGCTGAAAGATCCCGAGCGGATCCGCAATGTAGCTGCCATTGTCCAAAAAGAAGAGGAAACGGGGCCGGTAGCGGTAGTGCTTTCGGCCATGCAGGGGATTACCGACAGCCTGATCGGAGCAGCCAAAAGCGCCGAAGCAGGCGATCCGAGTTACCGGTCGAACCTTTCGGACATGAGAGAGCGGGTTCTAAAAACGGCGACAGAGCTCGTAGGCCGGGGCGAGGTTACCGAATCGCTCGAGGTGATGCTCGACGAACTCGAGGAGATCCTGCACGGGATAGAACTGGTCCGGGAATGCTCGCCGCGAAGCCTCGATCTGGTTCAGAGCTTCGGTGAACGGATGAATTGTACGGTGGTGGCCGCGCTGCTCTCTGCAGAGGGATCTCCTGCGGTTATGACGGATGCCCGCGAGCTCGTGCGGACCGACGACAACCACCTCTCGGCGAATGTTGATTTCGAAATCACCTACCGTCAGATCGAGGAAAAGCTCGGAAGCTACGAAGCGGCCGGAGAAATCCCGGTCATTACCGGCTTTATCGGATCGACGAATGAGGGAGTGACCACAACACTCGGCAGGAACGGTTCGGATTACAGCGCTTCGATCATGGGCGCGGGTCTGCGGGCCGAGGCGATCGAGATCTGGACCGACGTGGACGGAGTGATGAGCGCCGACCCCCGGATCGTCCCAAACGCCTTCGTGGTTCCCGAGGTCAGCTTCGAAGAAGCCATGGAACTCTCCTACTTCGGGGCCAAGGTCATTCATCCCTATACCATGATTCCTGCAGTAGACCGCACTATCCCCGTCTGGATCAGAAACACCCTCAACCCCGAAGCCCCGGGCACCCGAATAGCCAAAGACGCCGCGAAAAGCGAAAAGCCCATAACCGGCATCGCCAGCATCGACGGAGCGGCCCTGATCAATGTCCAGGGCGGGGGCATGGTGGGAATGCCGGGAGTAGCCTCAAAGGTGTTCTCGATCATGGCCGAATGCAAGGCAAACATCATCATGATCTCTCAGGCCTCCTCCGAGCACTCGATCTGCATGGTATTGCGGGAATCGGAGACCGAGCGGGCCCTCCATGCTTTGCGGGAAGGCCTGAGGGAGGAAGTACGGGCGAAGAAGATCCAGAACTTCGAACTCATCCGGGATCTGGAGATCGTCTCCATCATCGGCGACAAGATGCGGGGAACCCCGGGCATCTCCGGGAGACTTTTCAAGAGCCTTGGAGACAACGAAATCAATGTCCTCGCCATCGCCCAGGGATCCTCCGAGAGGAACATCTCTTTCGTCGTTCAGACGGCACAGCGAGAAGACACGCTGAAAACCGTTCACCAGGCCTTTCTGGAATAGCGCCGGAACGAGTACCGGCGCCGATAACATGAACAGGAGCATGCGATGAGGTTTCGAAGCACCCGCGACCAGGCACCAGCTGCAGACGGCACCAGCTTTCGCGAGGCAATCTTCCAGGGCCTGGCCCCCGACGGCGGCCTGTATCACCCCACCTCGGTCCCCGATCTGAGCCGCGTATACCAAGAGATCGGGCCGGAAACATCCTTTGTCGAGCTTGCCGCCGAGATGACCGCCGCCCTCTTTCCCGAAGAGTTCGGACGGCAGGGCGCCCGGGAAATCTGCGAAGAGGCCTTTCCATTCGAACCGGCCGTCCGGAAGGTAAGCGAGGACATCTACATCCTCGAGCTCTTTCACGGCCCCTCCTGCGCCTTCAAAGACTTCGGCGCCTCGTTTTTGGCCACCAGCATGGAATACTTTCTCGAACATCCGGCCGCGGGCACTTCATCCGCCGCCGGCTCCGCCTCATCCTCCGAAAGCGGCCATGCCGTCATCCTGACGGCAACCTCCGGCGACACCGGCAGCGCCGTAGCCCGCGCCTTCTACGGGAAGGACAACATCGACGTCGTGATCCTCTACCCCTCCGGCCGGGTCAGCCCGCTCCAGGAACAGCAGCTGACCACCCTCGGCGGCAACATCACCGCCCTGGAGGTGAAGGGAAACTTCGACGACTGCCAGCGGATGGTCAAACAGGCCTTTACCGACCCAGAACTCCGGAAAAGGCTGCCGCTTACATCGGCCAACTCGATCAACCTCGGCCGGCTGATTCCCCAGGCGTACTACTACATCTACGGCTGGACCCGGCCGGCGGACCTTCGGGCAATCTGCGTCCCCTCCGGCAATTTCGGGAACCTCACCGCGGGCATCTACGCTTGGACCTGGGGCCTTCCGGTAAGCCGCTTCATTGCCGCAACCAACGCCAACGATGTTGTACCCGAGTACCTGATGAGCGGGGACTACTCCCCCCGACCCTCCCGGCAGACCCTCTCCAACGCCATGGACGTGGGCGATCCCAGCAATTTCGAACGGATGCTCGCCGTATTCGGCGGCGATTCAAAGGCAATGGCCGAACTCATCCGCGGCGAGGCCGTGAGCGACGAGGAGACCCTCCAAACCATCGCCCGGGTCCGGAAGGACTACGGCATCTTCCTGGACCCGCACACCGCAGTGGGTTTTCTGGCAGCAGAGCGATACCTGGAGAGCTGCCGGTCCGCGGCAGGCTCGAGCTCGGACTCGGCAGACGGCGGGCCAGTGGGGCGCGGCCGGGGTTCTGGGGGAGCCGGCGGCGACCGGCAGGCGGCAGGATCGAGCTCGGACTCGGCAGACGGCGGGCCAGAGGGGCGCGGCCGGGGTCCTGCGGGAGCCGGCGGCGGGCCGGAAGCGGCCGGCCCGAACCCTGTCACGGGCGGCACCGACGCCGGCCCCGTCCTGGTCCTTTCGACCGCCCACCCCGGCAAGTTCACCGAGACCGTCGAAAAGGCCACCGGAGAGAAGCCCGAACTCCCCGAGCGCCTGGCAAAGGTCCTGGACCTGCCGAAGCAGGCGATCCCGGTAGAGAACACCCTCGAGGCGCTCCGCAGCCTCTTGCTGGAGCGCTACGGATGAAAGTGCCGGCTCACATCATCCGGATAAGCCGCCTGCCTGCAGCAGCGCAGCCTCTAAAGGCGCCGGCCGGAGCTCTGACGGCTGCTGGTCCTAGGGCCGGGGGCAACGCCCGGGGCTCCCTCGCGGGCACCGTCGGAGGCGGAGGCTTATGAACACACTGGTTATCGGCGGAGCGGGATACATCGGGTCTCATGTGGTTTTAGCCCTCCTCGAGGCGGGACACCGTGTCCGGGTATTCGACAACCTTTCCACAGGCAGAGAGGAGAACCTTCAGCAGGAAGCTGAGTTCTTTCGGGGAGACATTATGGATCCTGCAGGGCTGCAGGCGGCGATGGAAGAGCCGTTCGGAGCAGCCACCGGCGGAGAACAGGCTGCAGGCGGGCGCGGCGCAGGCGCAGCAGCGGCAGGCCCAACAGGCGCAGGCGCAGCAGGCTCGGCAGGCTCGGCAGGCAACTCCCGGACCTCGGCGCAGCACTCGGGGGCGCCGGCAGCCGGGGCAACCCCGGCAGGCGGGCGCGGCGCCGAGGACGGGGGAACCGGAACGCAGGCGGTCATTCACCTGGCGGCCCTCAAGGCGGCAGGCGAATCCATGGAAAAACCCGGCGAGTATGCCAGGCAGAACATCATGGGCACGGTGAACATCCTCGAGGCGATGGCCGCCGCAGGCACGAAGCTCATGGTCTTCTCCTCCTCGGCGGCGGTTTACGGCAATCCAGAATACCTGCCGATCGACGAGGAACATCCGGCGGAGCCGGAAAACTTCTACGGCTTCACCAAGCTCGAGATCGAGCGGATCCTGGCCTGGTACCTGCGCCTCAAGGGCATCCGCTACGCCGCTCTGCGCTACTTCAACGCCGCAGGCTACGACCCCGCAGGGCGCATTACCGGGCTCGAGCGGCAGCCGCAGAACCTACTGCCGGTGATCATGGAGTGTGCCGCAGGCCGCCGCAGAGAAGTGCAGATCTTCGGGAACGATTACGATACCCCCGACGGCACCGGAGTGCGCGACTATGTGCACGTAAGCGACCTGGCCGCAGCCCACCTTTCCGCGCTGGAGCTGATCGCCGGGTCCGGCCCGCAGGCAGCCGGCTCTGGAGTAGGAAACCGCCCGCAGGCGGCGGGCTCACGCCCGGAATCAGACGGCGAAACGAGCCCTGGCACCCTGGCGAACCCCTCGGACGCGGGGAGATCGGCCGGCGAGGGTGAAACCGAAAGCCTCACACTCAACCTCGGCAGCGGAAAGGGCTTCTCGGTGATGGAGGTGCTCGAAGCCGCACGCCGGATCAGCGGCCGGCCCATCCCCGCCCGGGTAACCGGCAGGCGCCCTGGAGACCCGGCCAAACTGATGGCCGCCTCCGCCCGGGCCCGGGAAATTCTGGGCTGGAGCCCCCGCTGCAGCGACCTGGATACGCTGGTGGAGACGACGTGGAGAGTCTACAAAGCGGCAAACCCTGCCGGTTCAGGTTGAACAAAAAGGGCGGGGTGAAGTCATTGGTCAACTGGGAAAAGGAACGAAAGATGCCGAAAGTTAGTGTAATAACGACTGTTTACAATGGAGAACCCTATTTCGAGCGGGCTTTACCGTCAATTCAAAATCAAACGTACAACGATTTCGAATATGTGCTGGTGAATGACGGATCCTCAGACAGCACCGGAAAGCTTCTAGAACAGACCGCTCAAAATGATTCCAGATTACGAGTTTTTCACACAGAACGCCTTGGAAGGACGAAAGCTCTTAATTATGCCCTGCAGCAAGCAAGTGGAGAGTATATTATTCAACAGGACTTTGACGACCTGAGCTACCCAGAGCGTATCAAGAAACAGGCAGCGTTTCTCGATCAACATCCCGAAGTCGGCTTAGTAGGAACATATTATGTTCTCGACGATCGTCGAAGAAACGAAAAATATATTCGCAAGTTTCCAGAAACTCACGAGGAATTATTGCGGGCAATGGCAAAATCAATCCCCTTTGCTCACACCATGGTTGCTTACCGAAAAGAAGCTATGAAAGAGGTAGGCTATTATGTTGAAGCCGATGATTTCGAAGATTACCGAACATGGATCAATATGGGCAAACTCGGATGGCAATTTGCTACTATTCCAGAAGTACTCGGAGAACACGTCGTTTTCGAAGAAAGCTTCTGGCACAGGACATATTCATATAAAGAAAGGCAAAAGAATCTGGCTAATGTACAACATCTCGCTATAAAAGAACTAGATCTTCCTTTTTGGATGGCCATTTATCCATTCGGGAGAAAAATCTACTTATCAATTCCGAACCGGCTGAAAAGGTTTGTAAGACGGCGCATAGTGAAAACGAACGAAGAAGACATCTGATACCAATTTCTTTCTTATCATCCAGATCCCCAACGGAGTACTCGACTTCCCAAAACCAACCAGTCCAGACAGCCAACATGGTGAACTCTTTACTCATGATATATACTTATACAGGTATGATTGAATCCACAAAAAGGATATGTATATGAAGAGAATTGCTCGGCTCAGATCTCTTGGCCTTCTCGGATTGTTCCTGGGTCTTCTGATTATCGGCAGCTGTACAACAAACCGGGAAAGCCCTGTTTCAAGTTTGAATGAAGGTGCTTCTGTAAAAAATACATCCGGAATATCAACAACCGAAAACGTAGTAAAAAAAGGCTCTGCTTTTGGATTGCTGCAAAAAGGCCTCTCCTACCAAAACGAGCAAATTGAGCGATTCGAAAAATCCCTAAAGAACAATATGAAACTGCGGTCTTCTCTCCCGCAATGGGTAGAGGACAATGCTTTCGACACAGCAGATACTGTTTCAGCCGCCTGGTGGGAGTTTTCAGAGGAAAATGCTACGGATGCTCTGCAAAATGCAATTGATTCCGGTGCGGGCGTTGTAATCGTCCCGAATATGGGAACTCCCTGGTATATAGATCCTATTTATCTACAATCGAACCAGGAGATTATTTTTGAACAAGGCACTGTAGTCATGGCCAGAGCGGGAGGCTTTTTAGAGAGAGAGGCACGTCTGTTTCGGGCCCAGGGTGTGAAAAATCTCGTTCTGCGCGGCTATGACGCAAAACTAAAAATGAGAAAGCGTGAATATCGGAAACCTCCCTATGAGATTTCCGAATTCAGGCATGCGTTGTCTTTACATGGAGTGAAAAATGTCAAGATACTGGGTCTGACTATCGCATCTTCGGGGGGAGATGGTATTTACGTTGGCAGCGGCAAACAGGGATATTGTGAAAACGTACACATACGGGATGTAGTATGCAATGATCATTACCGGCAAGGGATAAGTGTCATAAATGTCGAGAACCTGTTTATTGAAAACTCAACTCTCAAGAATACCAGCGGAACACTTCCTCAGGCAGGAATAGATTTCGAACCGAATCACTGGCCTGAACGATTGGATTATTGTTTAATGCGGAATGTGGATATTCGGGATAATATGGGTCATGGGCTGCTAATTTTTCTTCACACCCGCTGGGAGAAATCTGATCCCATTTCAATTGTCATAGAAAACTCAAAAATGCAAAATAATCAATTGTTTCCCGTTTGGATAGGTGGTCTGCAAAATGGTGCTTCCGGAAACGTTATCTTCGCAGCCAACAGGATGAGTTCTTTCCCTGTAACATCGGAGGATGATGATTTCTCGGTAGATTTCCTTTCAGCTCCTGTTCAGAACATTCCTCCCGTAGCTAACCCGGGGGGACCGTACAGTATTGACCTTCGTGAACCGGACATGACAATACAACTCGACGGATCAAGCTCCCATGATCCGGACAATGTCGGTGGTATTATCGAATGGGCATGGGACCTCGACAATGATGACACCTATACAGATGCTCGGTGGGACAAACCGGTTATACACCGCTCTGAACTGATGGAGTATGTTGCCGCGAACAGCTTAGAGGATTCTTCCCGGATAGTTTTGCCGGTCTCTCTTCGAGTTCTCGACGATGACTATACCTGGTCACAGCCAATGCAGACCGAAATTGCCATCAGCGGTATGCAGGATTAGCTGGCTCTCACTCACCCAGCCACCCCCGCAACATACCGGCGCAGGTTCTTCTTGCCGTCGGCGGTGCGGAAGGGGTTGCCGCGGTTTTTGAGGTACTTGCGGTAGGCCTTGCAGGCCCGGTAGTAGCCGTCGGGGCCGCGGTAGGAGGAGGAGAGGTCGCAGCGGTAGAGCTCGAGGAGGAGGGGAAACTCTTCCGAATCGAGGACCCGCTCGCTGCGGAAGAGGGGCAGCCGGTCGATGGCCGCAGGCATCATGTGGTTGCGCACGAGGTAGTAGACCTGTTCGCGCGTTTGATTCGAGAAGCCGAGGCGGGAGAGGAAGCGGCCGGCCGTCTTTGCTCCCAGCTCCGCGTGATGGTCGAAGCGGCGGCCTTCCACCTCGGAGGCATCGGCTTTTCCGATGTCGTGCAAAAGCAGGCCGAGAGAGAGGATGAGTTCGGGCCGCTTTCGGTAGCGGAGGGTCTCGAGGGTGTGGGTCCAGACATCGCCCTCGGGGTGATACTCCTTCGAGTGTTCGACCGGGTACATGGCGGCGAGTTCGGGCCAGTGGCGCTCGATAAAGCCGCTGCGCTTGAGCACCTCCAGACCGATCCAGGGCCGCTCGCCGGTGAGGATGCGGACCAGAAGCGCGCGCTGGAGGACGGCGGGGTAGTCATCTTTCAAGCCGGCGACATCCTCGGAAAAAGCTGGTCCGAGCAGATCGTACTGACGAAGGATCGCCGCATCCGCATCTTCCTCTTCACTTACCGAATACCGGGAGAGAAGCACGGACTCGCTGAGGTTTCGGGTATCCGAAGCAGTCTGTGAGTGCCCCGGGGCCGCCTTCGCCTTTTCCTTGCGGCTGCGCAGGGCACGGAGCTTTACATCGTGGAGAAAGGGATAAAAACCCCGCCGGTCGATGAACCGGCCGTCGGCAGGGCGATAGAGAAACTGCAGATAGGCAGGTAAAAGCGGGGAAAACCATTCTTCGGCATCATCAACCAGAGAAACGATGGCTGAACCCTCTGCAAGACTCACCACCGCATCGATTTCGTCAACGCCGGGAAAAGCGATCTCCTCCACCGTCCGGGCCAGGCTGACCAGATCGCCTATGACCACCAGATGATAGACCGCTTCTCCGCTTTCAGCCGGCATCCCCTCTCGATGAAAGGCAAGATCACGCTCGCTGCGGCGCAGCAGGTAGCGGTCCATCGCCTCCGGGCCGGCCAGAAAGACAGGCATGCCCGCATCTTCGAGGAGACCGATAAAGTGATCGAGACGTATCAGCTTCGTGCTCGCGGCTGCGTTCGGATTGTTGTTGTGGCCGTTCATAGCGTGGTCCTTTCATCGACATATCGATTTAAACCCCGTCTCCGTTTTCCTCTTCGCAACGGCGGGCATATTCGCTCTGTTCTTTCCGGTAGGCCTTGAAATCGAGGACCACCGGATCCTGTTCGATTCCCGGATGCACCTCTCGGTAATCATCGAAAACGGCGGTACCGAGCTTTTCGTCTTTTTTCCGTGAGGAGATGATGAGCCCTTCCAGCTGTTCCAGGAGGGCGGGATATCCTGCGAGGTCGGCGTGGAGGTTGGTGCTTCTGTTCGTCTGAGCGGAGGCCGCGGGTTCTCGGTCGTTCGCAGATTCGGGGCACCCCGCCGATTCCCCTTCGAGGACCGAGACACAGCGGTACCACGCCAGGTACATCTCGTAGGCGGCAACGGCGCGTTTGCGGTCCTTCTCGGTGATGTAGTTGGCCCCCATCCCCTCGACCTCTCCCGGTCCGTAGATCGCATCGTCGGGAATAACCTGGCTGCCGGTCTTCTCTGCAGCTGCCTCCCCTGCCGCCTGGAGGCGCTCGGCGGCATCGCGTACAAGGGCGGCGATGTCCTCCCTGAGGAAGCCGGGATCGAAATCCGCCGCCTCTTTAACGCCGGGCGAGGATGAAACCCCGTGCGCGGCTGTTCGCTCTGCAAACTTCATCCGGCCCCGCCAGAGGGCATAGAGGTTGGCCTTGAGCATCCAGGCGGGGATCAGGCGGTTTGTTCCGGGAGGAAGGGGCGAGCCGGGGGCGGCGGCTCCCGGGGCTGCCTGCAGGCTGTCGGAATCCGCCGCGTCTGCCGCGTCTGCGCCGGAGGCCGGCGACCGGGCCCTGCCTGCCTCGCCGGCCGTTCCCGCGGCAGCCTGCGGGGCGGGGTCTGCAATCAGGCTGAAGGGGAAAGCCAACCGCTGCGGACGGGCGACCACCCCGGTGGCGATCACCGAATAGGGCGAGCGCGAGTAGTCTGCGGGGAACTTGACCGCCGAATCGAGGCCGAAAAACATCCCCTCGCCCGGGCGGATCTCCTGGTCGGGTAAGCGGGAGGTGTGATTCGATCCCACATTCGCCCCGTACCCCAGGGTGCCGCGGCCTGCAGGCCAGAGCGCTGCAATAAGCAGGGACTGATGATGAAAGCCGACCAGCGGACCGGTGAGCGAGGCCGTGACCTCTCCCTCGCCGATCACCGTTTTAAAACCGAGGATGCTCTCGGTGATTTTCGCATGCCGCTCGGCTTCGGCCCCGCGGTAAAGCAGGCTCCGGTCTACCAGGGCCCCCGAATCAACTGCCGCATGACCCTCGAGAATCGAGAAGCGGACGATCGATCCCGCTCCCACCGAAGTATCCGGACCGAGCAGGCAGCTGTCGCACACCTCGGCCGCGCCGATGACCGCCACCCCCGGCCCGAGATAGGAGGCGGCAACAATTCCCGCCGACTCGATGCGGGCACCGGCGCCGACGACTGAGAGGTCCCAGCGCAGCTTCCCGACTAGACCTGCAACGGTCTTCCGATACTCTTCGAGGTCGGCCCTGGCCTTCAGGCCCGAACGCTCGAGAATAAGCTTCGACGCCGCAGGAAAGGCCAGACCTGCGGCAAGGGGAATCTCCCGTCCGCCGGTCTCGGCCCCCGGCGAGATTACGATGCCGTTCCCGTAGGCTGTTTCCCCCTCGACCTGCGATCCCCCAGCGCCCAGGCCGTCGCCTGCAGGAACACCTGCCGTCTCGCCGGCTCCTTCGGAATCACCATCTCCGCCTGCCTGATCGAGCTGCTCCGCCTGGCCGCCGGAAGCGACACTCGAACCACGGGCTGCCGCAGCCGGGGCGCCCCCGCCGCTCACCCTGCTGAACACGACCTCGGCCCCCGACTCGAGGAGGACATCAGAGAGGACAGAGGAGGCGATCCGCACCCGCCCGAGATAACAGCGGCCGTCGAAGAAGGAGCCCCAGATTCCCTCCGGGCTGAAGTCCTCTGCGGCGAAGACACGGCTCCAGTCGGGGCAGTGGCTGCCCTGGGTTTTGAGGCGGTCGATCTCTTCGGTGGTGAGGGGCCGGTAGGAAGGCGCGGCCCCAGAGGCGGAGCCTGCAGGTTTCCCGCCCTCAGACACTGCGGCTTTCAAGCGGCTCACATGCCGGAGAAGAGGCGAGTCGAGTAGGTGCTCTTGGAATTGGTTGTGCGCCTTGCCGGATGAAAGGTCCGATTCAGCGCCGTAGGCGGGTTCCACGATGACCTCCGGAAGAAGTGCTTATTTCAATATAGCAAATTCCGGAAGTTTTTACCACATGGAGGGAGATCTTATTTTTTGATTAGGTCCAGATAGGTTTTTATGACATTTTTTTCATCGAAAACCGATTCTGCAAGCAAGCGTGACTGTTTTCCCATCTCCGCTCGTTCTTCCGGGGTAAGCCTGGCCATACGCTCCATCGCACCGGCAAGGGTGGATACGTCTCGAACAGGAACGAGAAAACCGTTCTTTCCTTCCCGAACAGTCTCGCGGCAACCGATCCAGTCGGTAGTAATGATCGGTTTGCCGGCCGCCAGGGCTTCAAGCAGAACACGGGGAATTCCTTCCCGGTAATAGGAGGGAAAGACGACCACATCATGATTTTCGAGATAAGGACGTACGTCCGAAGCGGTACCGAGATATTCTACGACCCCTTCCTTTTTCCATGCATTCACCTCATCAGCATGGACAGCCGAGGGATTGGAATCACTTGCCGGACCGAGGATCGAGAAGGCCAGGTTGTCCGCCGCGGGAACGCCCCCGGTTTCAAAACCACCCCCATTGTTTTCACCTGATGAGCTCTTGAGTCTGCGCGCTGCTTCAACGTAATCCCGGGCTCCCTTTTCAACCAGTAGCCGGGAGAAATAGAGGAACCGGCAGGTTACATCTTCATCATTCTCCGGCCCACGGGTTCTCCCCGCTGCTCGGGATGATGGCCGAAATGCCTGCAGATCCACACCGGACCCCGGCGTCACCATACACTTCGTTTTCTCCACCAACCCCTCGGAAACCAACTGATCCCGGTCGTCGGTATTGTGGAATACAACTGCAGAAGCGACCCTCAATGGCTTTCGATATAAAAGGCGTATTATCGAGGAAACGAGATTCCTGCTTCCGAATGCAGAACCAAGGCCGTTCACCGTTGGGATGACTCTGGCCCCGTGGCGATAGGCCGCGCGAACGGCATATACGTTCGGCTTCACGGTAAACGACAGGAGCACATCCGGCCGGAGCCTCTTCATCATGACACCGTATTCCCGAAACAGCCGCAGATCGTTGATAATACTCATCCCGTCTCGCTGGAGGTGCCTGGTCTCGATTATCTCGAACTCGCCGGCAAGTTCATCCCAGAACAGGTCGCGGGGCGCGGTCAGGACGAGCCGCATACCTTGTTTCACGATGCTTCGCATCAGGTTCAACCGAAAATTATACAGCGACCACGAGGTATTTGCAGCTATAAGCACAACTGGTTGTTTGTTCATCTGGTTTCCGTTACTTGTATTTCAAAACGAACTGGATGGTGTCGATCCACCGTTCCAGAACAATCTCAGGGGAAAAGGCGCGCATCATGTGGGCCTTTCCTCTTCGTCCCATGGAATCCCGCTCTTCGATAGAGAAATCCATCATTCGTTCCATGGCTCCTGCCAGGGATTCTGGATCCTTCGGCGGTACCAAGAATCCCGTCTTCTCCTCCAGCACGATCTCGGGAACACCTCCCACCGCGGTAGAAACAACCGGCAGCCCTGCCGCCTGGGCCTCCATAACGCTGTTGGGAAGCCCCTCCCAGGCAGAAGAAAACACAAAGGCATCGGCAGAGGCAAGATACGGACCGATCTCGTCCTTGCCCCCGAGGAACTGCAAATATTGCCCGAGCCCCAGCTCTTCAGCACGACGGTGAATACGATCAGATTCCGACCCGTCTCCCACAGAGAGCACCCGGAAGGAGAGTCTCCTGTAAGAAGATGCGACCGATTGTCCCTTTGCAGGACCTCCTCTTTCCGCCGATTGCCCTTCCCTGTCGGCAAGGAGCCTGACCGCTGCAAGGAGGGTGTCGTAGTCCTTGGCAGGGGTGATCCGGGCAACGATCAGCCAGGTAAACACCCCACTCTTTCCCTCCGCGCGGAGAGAACCGGAAACAGCAGGCTCGGGCTCTTCCCCCGGGATTTCAACCGCATTCGGAATGACATGAAGACGGTCCAAAGCAAGGATATCACGTTCCAGCAGGGCATCAGCTACAATATTCGAGTTGACAACACAGGCTGCATCCCGTTCACGGGTACGGCGAAAGATCTGCTCCCGGCGGGGACTGCCCATGTTTATACTGCGTACCGAGCTGATGTGCCTGCCTCCAAGACCGAGAAAGCGAAGAAACCGGCCTGCGATGGTGGCATGGAACATAAAGCTCACCGTTACATCGGGTCGATATCCAACAGCGAGGAAAATCAAGCGGAGAAATCCAAGAGGCAGGAGCAGGCCCGAAAACCCTATTACCCGGATGTCGTGCCCTTTTTCCCGGGCCCGAGTTCCCATGATGCCCAGAGGGGTAAAGGAGACGATGCGGCACCGCCACCCCCGGCGGGCGGCCTCACTGCTGAGAGCGATAATCTGCTTGTCCGCACCGCCCCGGCCGACGGTGGAACTCAAAATCAGAATTTTCGGTTGTTGTACTTCACTCATACCAGTACAGCTCTATGGTTGCAGCCGTTTCTCGAACGACCGGTAATACAGTTTTCGAAAGATCCGGTCGAAAGGTCCAATCCCCCGCCGGACAGTGGCAAAATCTTCGATCCGGGCCACCGAACTATGATTTTCCGTCAGAAACCTTTCTAATCCGGTGAAATCACTGGCGGCCATGGTCGAGGGATGGTAACAGATCGTCCACACCCCGAAGGGCATACTCCTCGGCCGCCAGAACTGCTGGGGAATCCAGAGGAAGCCGTAGTCAAGATACGGTCTAAGAGCAATTCCGTCGCTGATGGTGGAAATGGAGGTCTCTTCCGAAAGGATATTCAGGGTCGTCCGATCGAATGTGTGAGAAGGGGCAACCCAAGTGGTAGGATGAATACCCTGAGCGGTTATAAGATTCCACCCCTTCCGGATCTTCTCCCGCTGAATCTCCGCCGGCAACCCGGCAAATTCGGACTTGGTCCCGATGCCGAGCATGCCTCCATGCTCCGTTTCATAATGATGCTGATAGCCGTGCATGGCAACCGCCCAGCCCCGGCCGGCCCATTCCCGGACCCTGTCCCAAAAGGCCGGATCGGGGTCATCAAACTGCAGTTTCGGATCCTGGTTCTCCGGCACCACGGCGACAATCGGGGAAACACCGAACCGGTCAAGCAGCTCTTCCATCCTGGTCCAGTTTTCCTGGTGCATCGCAGGACAGGCATCATCCAGACGAATCAGATAACGGGCCATTTCACTTCACCTTCCACCTCTCCATCAGCTTACGAGCGGGAAAACAGGAGAAACTCCCGATTTTTCAACTCCGGTAAAGACAATCGGTCGTGAAGGGTATACGCCTTCGGTATGAGCTCTTCGAATCGATGGTAACGGGGATACCCTGAAACGGAAGGGTCGAGTTGATCCACCACGATCGAATCGGCCTGCTTCTCGGCCAGACCGCATAAAAGCGAATGCAGCCTCTCCTCGGTCAGATTGTGCAGCCAGTTGACCATGATCACGATCCCCGCCTTCGGAGGAATGTACGGCAGATGGTTTCCGTCTGATGCCAGAAAATCCGGGTTCGGATATTTTTTTCTTGCCGCCTGTATCGCCCCCTCGTCGATGTCAATACCGATCATCCGATCTGCCTGCAGGCGGGAAAGCACATCCCCCAGCCCGCAGCCGATCTCTACGGCAAGGGTATAGGGCCCGTGCTCATTTAGCCAGCTGACCAAAAGCGGTTTATACGCCCTGCAGTAATACCCGCTCTTGATATGCCAGGTGTCGAAATTATGGATTGTATATAATCTGCGGTTATGCAGGTACTCGAGGAAACAACGAACAATGTTCATGCGGCCATTATGCTCCTGTACCACAGTTCACAGCTGAGCAAAGAAAAAAGTTTTCTTCCGTTTCGTGCACGACCTGCCTGGTGATCCTGATAGATCCGGTCTATTCCCTCTCGCTCCAACACCCCGTCCCGAACGAGACGGGACTCGGAAAGAACCTCGAGAAAATAGGCGGAAAGATCTTCCCGGAACCAGCGGTCGAGGGGAAGACCGAAGCCCTGCTTTGTTCTGTCAATAATCGAATCGGGAAGGTGATTTCGGGCTATACGTTTGAGTAGATATTTCAGCGTTCCCTCCCGATATTTCAACTCCACCGGCAACCGGGTTACCTGCTCCACCAAAAGGTGATCGAGAAATGGCGATCGAGTCTCGAGACTGTGGGCCATGCTCATTCGGTCGGCCTTGACCAGGAGGTCCTCGGGAAGATAGGTGCGGTAGTCGTGCTCCATCATGGCATCGATGAACTCCTCTGCCTCGAACTCTTCTCGCGGGCTCCCCGGCACTTCTGTGGTTCGGGAGTCGAACAAAGAGGAAAGCTCGGAACGAGAATAATCGACAATTCGAAAAATGCTCCCTGCTTCCAGAGACCGGCCGAGTCCATAGCGGAGTCTACGAACAAGACTTATCCGGGCATCGGAGGCAGGCACCGCCTTCGCGGCAGCGAGTCCGGCCCTGCGCAAAATAGCGGGAAAGGCCTGCAGCCGCCGTACAATTATTTCCGCCTTGTACTTCTCGTATCCGAAAAAGAGCTCATCTCCACCATCCCCGTTCAGGGCGACCGTGACATCCGCCCTGGTGTGTTTCGACAGGTAGTACAGCGGGACCAGGGAAGGGTCGCCCACCGGTTCATCGAGATGGCGGGTCACTTCCTCGAGCACCGAGACGATGTCCGGATCGATCACATACTCGTGGTGGTCGGTACCATAGCGCTCTGCCACCTGCCTGGCAAAGGGAAGCTCGTTGTAATCCTCCTCGCCAAAGCCGATCGAAAAGGTCTTCAGCTTCGAGCTGTGCCGGGCCGCCAGAGCCACCACCATTCCCGAGTCGATTCCCCCGCTCAACATGAATCCCAAAGGAACATCGCTGATAAGGCGCTTTCGAACGGCATCCGACAAGCCTTGTTCTACAGAATGAACCAGTTCGGACTCAGTGGCCTCGATCTTCGGATCATAGGAGACCTGCCAATACCGCCGCTTCTCGATAAACCGCCGCCGCTCAAGGGAATAGGTGTAAATATGGGCGGGAGGCACCTTGTTAATATCATGAAAGACGGTTTGCAGCCCATTCCGGTTGTAATTTGCCGCAAAGGTATGGAAAAACCGCTCTTGGTGGAGCCGGGGCACGGCAGTCCCTTCAGCAAAGATACTTTTGACCGTTGAGCCGAAGACCAGTCTACCTCCGCCTTCAAAATAGTACAGTGGTTTCTGTCCGATCCGGTCCCGTACCAGATGGAGAAACCCCTTCCGAAGATCGGATAGAACGAAGGAGAACATTCCCTCGAGCCGCTCCACAAAACCTATTCCGTACTGCCGGTATGCCTTGAGGAGCACCTCCGTGTCCGAATTCGATCGAAAGGAGTGGCCCAGGGAGGAGAGTTCCTCCCGCAACTCGAGGAAGTTATAGACCTCCCCGTTATACACGACAACGAGCTCCCCATCCTCGAAGGGCTGTGCGCCCTTGTCCGAGGTATCGAGAATAGAAAGCCTGGTATGTACCAGGTTCAAGACTGAGCTGCCGGCCGAATACGAGCGAAACCCCCAGGCATCCGGGCCTCGGTGGTTCAAAACCTGTTTAACCTGCTCTGCTGTTTGTTGCTGCAGCTTATTCGAGGAGACACTGCCCCAGATGCCGCACATAACCTAGCTTTTCACCTTTTCTTTCGAACGTTGAAGGGCCGGAAGGATGGTCAAAAACAAGAGGGTAAGCGGCACTCTCCACCTAGCAGCCCCTCCTGCATTTTTGGTTACCGCGCCATAACCAACGGCAACAAAGAGGATGGTAAAAACCACCAGCTTCAAGCAGGTGTTCGAGCGATAGGTCTTCCAGTTGACGATCAGAGAGCGGATAAACAGGATCAGTATTGTCCAGGCCTGCAGGAACACCCCGGCCACGAAGGGCCCATGCAGACTCCAAGGCATCGGAGAAAAGAGAAAGTAAAAGGCCTGAACCGGCAGGTAAAAAATCAAATGCCAACCAGCAGAAGGCCACAAAGCCATAAGATATTCTGAACCACCACCACTGCGATAAACAACCCATCTTTCAAACTGAGCCGGATCAAGTACTTCACCACCCAAGTAATGAACATAGACATACCAGAGGCTGAACAGAACACCACCAAGCACCAAGACGGTTAGGGATACAGAAACCAGTCGCACTCGCGGACGGAACTGTTTATTCGCAAGGATGATGTAATAGAGTATGAATATACCCAGAAACCCGACCTGCTCAGTCCGTAAATAGAAGGAAAGAACAATCCAGATGCCAAGCGGCAGAATAAGAATACCTCGCTTTTCAGTCATCAAGCGGAGAGTCGCACTCACCAACAAAAGGGCAAGGATAATCGTTACCGCAGATCTGCCGACCTCAATGCTGTACCGCAAAAACGTGGGCCACAGAAGGATGATCAGGGCCGTTCCAATACCCATTCTCCTTTGAAATATTTTCTTGAAAATAATCGAAAGGGGATACAAACAGAGAACAGCAATAAGACTCGAAACAAAACGGACTAGCCAATACCCTTCTTCTCCAAAAACGGTAACAATCCATCCCGGGTATATAAAGGTATAAAAGGGGACATTAAAGTCAACAAATTGCAGAATAGTCTTCGAATCGGATTCAAGTATTTTTCCGAAAAAGAAAAAATAGTCCTGATAATCATCGATATCCGCTTCCCCGAAGATTCGCGTTTCTTCATGGATATAGATAAGCAGCATTCGGGCGATAATACCGGCAGCTACAGCAAAGAAATACTTTCCATCTTCATATTTTATTGCCCAGAGAAGAACGGCAAAAAAGAAGAGCTGTATTAATACATTTATTAACAACGGTGCTTGATACACTGTTAGCTCCTGTTATAAAGATAGGATGTCACGAGTTTCTCGAGCCGCATCTTTCCAGGTACGGGGAGAAGGAGCAGTATCGTAGCTTTTCTTGTAAAGGTCAAGATTTTCAAGAAAATCGACAAACTTTCTGCCGAGTAGATTTGGATCATCCATTTCTTCTTGATTAACAAGCACACCGATATTCAAATTTTCTACATACTCGTTACCGAAAGACCTGGTAGTAAATATCGGAAGTTTTGCCGCTCGATATTCGAGTAATTTCAGCGTTGATTTTTCAACTTTTTTACTTCGTTTTATTCCAGCTAATGATATTGCCGCATCCATCCGTTCATAAAACGAAGGCAGATCGAGATAATCAATTCCCGGATAGAAGGTAAAATGTTCATTCTCTTTCAGCTTCTGATAAAGTATTGAAGAGTAGACATTCGGCCCCGCTATTTCAAAATGAACAGGCACCCCCTTCTCTAAAACCGCCGTGTAGAGATCAATGATCTTCTCATGCCCGTCCCAAGGGGTAAAAGTTCCCACAAACACTACATGAATTACTTCAGTACGAACCGTTCGAGCTGCTTGCCGGACAAAGTGGGTCCCACACCCATTGTAAACGGTGTGAAACCTCGATTCGTCTTGAATATTCGAATACCGCCGAGCAAGTGTTTTCGAAAGGTTCTTGGAAACACTGATCACTCCGGTGGCTCGTTTGATGTGTAAGCGTTCGACAAACATTCTCAGAGTATAGGCCAATCTCCTTTTGGGTCCGGTGCGATACCCAAGATGATAATCCTCCCGGGCCGTACCGTTCATTTCCACAAATACTCGATGCCGGCGAAATGAAAGTGCCGTCAATAACAACACTCCGAAATTCGACTGCCGAATATACACCTGCGTTCTCCTGTGAAAAAGAAAAAAGAAAAAAAGATAAAGATCAAACAGGAGTTTGCCTGCACTCGAAAACCTCGAAAAGCGAACCGCAGTCCAGTGAAAAGCAAGTGACGACCGGTACGGCAGATCGTTTTTCGCAAGAAGAACAAATACCTGCATCTTTGGTGCTTTTGGTAGCAGCGACAACTCGTTTAAAAGCTCAATATAATGTATTGCCGGGCCCCATGAATATGATGAGTCGATAAAAGAGACGGCGACAAGTTCATGCCGCAATTTATAATTGGATTGTTCTCGAACCATTGGACTATTCGCTACTCGCTGATTCCTGTTTGGGCATTCAGATAATGCAGAATTTCTTCCCGATATTGCAAAAAACGATCACCGGTGTAGTGTCGCTCTTCACCGAGATCGATCTCTTCCCGGTAGACAATCCGGGCAGGCCGCTTACTCATAACATAGACGGTATCTGCAAGATACACTGCCTCTAGAACACTGTGAGTAACAAACAAAACCGATTTCTGAAACCCTTCCAGGATACGATGAAGCTCCTGCTGCATATACTTTCTTGTCTGGGCATCAAGCGCCCCAAACGGTTCATCCATTAGGAGTATGTCCGGATCATAAGCAAGGGCCCTGGCAATGCCTACACGCTGCTTCATTCCTCCCGAAAGGCGAAGGGGATACTCATTAGCAAAATCCTCGAGTCCAACCTTTTCAAGATAGAACATTGCCCTATCCAACCGTTCAGCTTTTTCCAAATTCAAAAGGCCGCTTTCTACATTTCCCAGTACTGTTTTCCAGGGAAAAAGGGCATACTCCTGAAAGACGAAGCCTACGTGTTTGCCCGGTTTAGCTTGATCCATATCCATTACTTGAATGTTCCCGCTTGAAGGAAAATCGAAGCCGGCAACCAAGGAAAGAAAAGTGGATTTCCCACAGCCTGAGGGCCCCAAGAACACAGCAAACTCTCCTGGCTGAACAGTAAGATTGATATCTTCTAGAACACCAAGCTCGCCAAAGTTTTTTGTTACATTCGTGCAAACAACACTCACGTTATTCCCCATTTTCGAACTGTTTTCCTCTCAATAGATGCAATGATGAACCGGTTGAGGAGGTATCCTAGAAGTCCAATAAAGGCAAGTGTATACAAAAGCATCCCGAGGTTATAGAACTTTCTCGAAGCAAAAGCCAGATAACCCAGGCCTCCCGTAGCCGCCCCAAGCATTTCCGCTCCAACAAGTGCTCGCCAGGAATAGGCAATGCCGAGTTTCCATCCAACCAGTATACCGTTGAACGATGCAGGCACCGCTATGCGCAGCAGCATATGCAGTCTTCCATAATTCATTACGGAAGCAGCTCGAAAATATACCTGTGGAACATTGTCGAATCCTTCGAGGGTATTAAACACAACAGCAAAAAAGGAACCGAGAAATATTGCAATAATAATACTCTGTTCATTTATTCCAATAATTATCAACAACAACGGAACCCAAGCTATTGTTGGAATAGACATAAGAAAACTCAACAAAGGCTTTACCGCAGTACGAATGTAGATATTCATGCCAAGAATTACAGCAAGGGTCGTCCCCACAATGATCGAAATGATATAGCCGGTCATCATTCTATAAAGACTGAGCCCTATATGGGAAAACACTGTTTTCGGAACAATGTTAAAGAATAGGCCTGAAGCAATTAATATACCGAAAGCAACAAGAGCCGTGACCTCGCGGCTCATCACTATCTTATTCATTTTCAACTTACCATACCCCACCGCTTTACCGTTGTTCGTTCGAGAGTAACACCAACCAAGAATTCGATAACAAGATAGGCAATCCCTGACAGAAGGATACCTGAAAACATAACTTCGACATTCAATAATTCCCTGGCGTCAAAGATTAAGTATCCCAAACCATACATCGTAGCGGCAATCATTTCCACTGCAATAATTGTCCGCCATGTTCTCGCAAAGGCAAGTTTAATTCCTACTACCAGAAAACGCATAATTCCAGGCACCAGGATTCTCCATGTAGTTTCAGATGGAGAATATTCAAGAAGTTTGCCAAGCTTTATCAGGTCAGTATCGATCTCCCGAAAGCCGTAAAGAGACTGGTACATAACCGGGAAAAAAGAGGTCAGCACCCCGACCGACAGGATCACCCGATCTCCAAAGCCCATAAGAATAATAAAAAGGGGTGCCCAACTGATCCCAGGGATACTCATAAAAAAAGAAACAACATCCTCGATAAACTCAGTTTTCCGACGTGCATGCACAGCCAAAGCGGCAAGAAAGCCAAGAACCGTACCTGCAGCAACCGCTATAAACAAACGATACAATGAGGAACCGACATGTGACATCAGCGATGGAATTTCCGGGACCATTAAAACCAGAGCGCGTGGCCCGGGAATAAGCGATGTGTTGATCATCCCCCCAGAAGCGGCCGCCTGCCAAACGGCGACAAGGCCGGTAATAAAAGCCAAGGGTAAAACGAACCGCAAAACCGGGCCTACCGATTTGTTACCACTTTGCATCAATCCTCCATCGCATCTTCGATGACACTATGATCAAAACGAAACCCTGGCACTTCGTCTATTTTCCCCTGGGAAACAAGAAACTCTGCAGTGGCGGTAAGCTCTTTCCGCATAGCTTCAGGGGCAAAATCTATTTGAAAATTGATCCGCTCAAAAATTAGAGCAAAGGCATCAGCAGATACTTTCAAACCCCGTTTTTCTGCAGCCGATGCGGCCAACTCGGCAGCTTTTTGGGGATTATTCCGAATCATATCGGCCTTGGTAAGATGAGCCCGTAAAAACTTTACCAGTTTATCTCGGTTCTTTTCTAAATAATCAATCGTTGTATGGATGGAAACAGGGGTCTGTGCTACATCACCATAACTCTTAAGCGGTTTAGCAATTCCCTGAGATTCAGCAATTTCACCAGTAGGTGCCCACACCGTAAAAGCCTCTATCTGCCCGCTTTTTAAGGCTGCAATCATATCTTCAGTTTTCAAGTTAATCCATTCATAATCATTCCATGAAAAATCTTGTTGCGATTCAAAATACTTGCGTAGCACATACTCAGCTCCCGAACCAAAGCGCGTTCCTACAGTTTTGCCTTTCAAGTCCTTCCAGTTTGTATATTTAGAATCCGCTCTGATCATGGTGGAATACCGGTTTCCGCGCTGCACCGTCCCTATAATTACCACCTTCTCACCAAGAGCACCGAACAAGGCAACCGACTTCGAATCAGATCCGACATTGACATCGATATTCCCACTGATAAGCGCTTCGTTATTCTCGGTTCCGGAACTAAATATCGTGTGTTCGACTGCTATCTCCTGTTCCCCGAAAAAATCATGGCCTTCCAAAAGAAACTCACCAGGATAATATTGACCTCCATACCGGAGTTTCGCAGAATCAGAACCCGAACAAGCAAGAAGACCGATAATTAGAAATCCGCTCAACACTACACCGAATAATAAACGCAGGAAAGAATTCATTAGTTATTCCCCCTAAAACTCAAATCTCTAGCAAGTATAGCGCTGAACAAGAGGTTAATGGAAATGATTATTTTGCATAGAACCGGGCAAACTATGCAGCATTTCGATTATTGCCTCTATGACAGAGGTGTCTTTTCTATCTTTTCGATACAAAACAGAAATATCTCTCAGAAAGGAAATCTCTGTGTCGAAATGTGTGGATTCCGGAAGCTGTGTACGTTCCAATTCACTGGAGGGAATAAAAACCGCAAGTGGATATTTCGAGGCTAACTCAAGCTTGTCGGCATAGCTACCCACCTCGCCTACCACCTCGTAGGTAATATGCTGATCTTGGAGATATCGTTTTACTTCTCCATGTAAACCGGAAGCAGGATCATCAATAACAAGGGGTAGCGGTCTTTGTTTCGGGTCGACAGCATCATTGAACAGCAATATAACTTTTTCGCGCCGAATCACCTGTGCAATGACGTCTTCAGGCAAAACAAAGGGAACTCCGCCGACTACAGCAATATCCGCTTTCTGTTCCAAAAGAGCGGTAACAGCCTCTGCAGAAGAAGTGGTTCTTAGGGATGGTCGCAAATCATTATCAAAGCAATACGACAGGATAGCATCAAGATACAGTCTATCGGCGACAGCACTCAAATTTATTGTTAGACCTAATTCCGCATTTAAACTTCTTTGCAATTCTTCGTATTCCCGCAACACAGAAGAGCAAAATCTGTAAAAAGCTTCTCCATAGCGAGTAAAGGAAAAGCCCCCACGATAATGATAGAGATCCCGATCGAGCTCGTCCTGCAAGCGAGCAAGCCGATGGCTTACGGTAGATTGTCCTAAATGGACACTTTCTGCTACTTCAGTAATATTTCGAGTAACAAAAAGCGCTGAGTAAATTTTAATATCAGTAATGTCCATAATTACGATTGCAGGCAGAAGATTCCGAAAAAATTACGTGACCAAATTTCCCTCTTTATAAAACACCTGGTCCATATAGCGAATCATTCGACGGCCATAATCTACTCGATCTTGATACGCTTTTACCTGTTCCGGCATAATTTCTTCGAGAGCTAATTGTATCGATAGATATGGCTCTATTAAATCATTTTGATAAATAAAAGTAGAAACCCGGGTGTTTATTTCTATAAGACGTCCACCCTTGAACTGAATGCCAGAGTTGTATTCAAGTGGGATTTCCTCCACAATTCGACGGCATGCCCGCTCGATATGGGGCCGATGGACTAACTCACCGGTCATGATCACCCCGGCACGGGTCTGCTCGCGTGTTTTGGTCGTAACTATAAGCAGTTCCCGATTCCTCGAGAGTACCATAGCATCAATTTCTTCTCCATCTACATATTCCATAAGGAGAAAATCCGGAAAATCCGGTTCATTTTGAAAAATTTTGATGAACTCATCCATGGAAATATATACATTGTCCGGTTTGTAATTCATCAACAAATCTCTCCGGCTAATGCTGTCGTCGATAATGCGAAATCCCCGGCTCCCTTTCGACACATGAGGTTTGAAGGCCACCCTCTTATTGGGATAACCCAATTCTTTTGCTCCCTGTACAAATTCATCTAAATTTTTGGGCACTCGATATTCAGGAACTGGAACTTCCTCGATGTTTTCGAAATTTTTATACAATCGATATTTATTTTCGGAAATCTCAACCGCCTCAGGAGGAGAAACGATCACTTTCACCCCCAGAGATTCTATTGTTTCACGATGCTTTGCAACAATAGGAACTTCCATCGACGAAACACAAAAGAAAACATCCGGTTTTTCTTTTGTAATAATTTCCTGGATTCTGTCCAAGTACGCAGAATCTGCAGCAGCCGGTATTGAATAAAACCGGTCGACCATAAACCGGCCGATAGAATCCTCGTTCATGTCCACCCCAATCAATCGAATGGAACGATCTTGCACTTCATCCCGCAGATACCGAAGAAAGGTAGAAGCCCCCGGACAGCCGACTGCTGTTACAAGAACGGTTATATCTCTCATAGCAGCTCCTCTTCATGCACAACCCAACGTATTACCGTAAATGCCTCAGCATAGCCGCGAGCGGCCTGATAACCTCGAAAACCAGCCCATGATTTTAAATAATCGGGATCGCTGTACTTTCTACCTTCTTGAGAACGATAACAGCGAATAGCATCAAGTTTGGTTTCAAATTCCTTTCGAGACAGCATAACCATGTAATCCGCTCGAAAACTGATACTGTTCCAGGGAAGCTCATAAGCAAGAATTTTCCGGTTCTTGAATGCCCGAATCCCTTCTTCATGTATTACATGATGATCCTGATGAACATCATCCTCGGAAGGCAGAAATACTAAATCCGGATCAACAATAGACCGTAGCTTGATCATTTCCTCGAGTATTTCTTGACGATGATAACTGAAACGCCGTACCGGATAATCATAAACAGACAAGTGTTCTTTCGCTATTCCAAGAGTTGCGGTGGCTTTTTGAACTTCCAAAGAGAGAACATCCTCCGGAAAACCTTTCGGGACCGATTCCCTGGCAATAGAAAAAGCAGCGTACCAGACCTTCCACCCCGAAGAAAGAAGACGAACAATCGTCCCACCGCAGCCGAACTCACCATCATCAGTGTGAGGTGCAAGGATTAATGCGTTTTTTTTGGTAGATTGTTGTTCGAAATTACTGTTCATGTGTGCCTTTTTGTATAACATCAGCTACATACTCTACATCAGCCTTCTGTAAAAAAGAATGCATGGGAAGAGAAAAGCATTCCCTGCTCGCCTGTTCTGCTACAGGGCACGAAGGGGGCGGCAAAAGAGTGCCGTCGGATGCCGTCGACCGAAAGGCATCCTGTTCATGCAAAGATTTTGGATAATACACAGCAGTTGGGATATCCCTCTCTTTGAGGACTTGCTGAAGGTGATCCCTTTGTTTTGAACGCACGGTGTACTGTGCCCAGACCGATTTGTTGTGAGAGAGAACAGGGGGAACAGACACTAAACCGTCGAGAAGCTCTGCATACCACCCGGCAACCCGACGCTTTTGTTCCATCTCTTCATCAAAATGGCGAAGTTTTACCTGCAGTACAGCAGCTTGCACCGTATCCAGCCTTCCATTTATCCCGACTCGAGCATAATCATATTTTTTTCGCTGCCCGTGGTTTCGAATCATTGTAATGCGTTCTGCAAGCTCTTTATCATAGGTAAAAACCGCTCCCCCGTCTCCATAACAGCCGAGGGGCTTTGCAGGAAAAAAGGAAGTAGCAGCAATCTTGGTGAGAGCACCTGATTTTTTCCCTTTGTATTCGGCACCGAAGGATTGTGCAGCATCCTCGAACACCCACAGCCCATGACGAGTGGCAACTTGTTCAATGCTGTCGATATCAGCAGGCTGGCCGAACAGGGAAACAGGTATAATCCCCACGGTTCTATCGGTGATAAGCGTTTCTATCTGTTCCGGGTCGATATTAAATGTGTCAGCTTTTATGTCCGCGAATACCGGCGTTCCTCCCAAAAGGGCAATCGTTTCGGCAGTCGAAATAAAGGTATACGTTGGAACGATCACCTCATCTTTCGGCTGAAGATCAAGAGCCATGAGTCCGAGCAAGAGCGCATCGGTGCCGGAAGAACAGGTAAGTGCATGAGAAACTCCGAGGTATTCAGCCAACTGTTCTTCGAGTTCCTTTACCTCCGGTCCGTTAATAAAGCGAGTAGAGGCAAGCACATCCGAAACCGCATTGTCGATTTCTGTTTTATGTGCCGCGTATTGGGCTTTTAAATCAATAAACTGCATAGGTTTGTCCTTGTATTCTTTGTTTTAGAAAGAAAGCTTCTCCATGAGTGCTATTCCGTCAAGCACCTCTTGATACGTGGGAAACATGTCGTACCGTTTTTCCATTAGATATCTATAGAGCTCTTCGTGTCCACGTTTGTGTGCATTGTCGGCAGTAAAGTCTATATCCGGTGGTTCTATACCTTCCACATCGAAAAAATCAAACTGACTCAGGTTTTGGCCTGAGGCCCGGATTGTTCCTTTTTCCGCTATTATAACGAGTTCGGTTGCATAATTTTTCCTGTAGGTACTGACGGTAGCGTTTAGAGAACCTACTGTACCGCTTTCAAACTTACAGACTGCAGAAACCGAATCATGCACTTCCAGATTACGAAGATCTCCGCTCAATCCCTTTGCTTCACGAATCGGGCCAAAAAAGTAAAGCAGCATATCGACATAATGGCTTGCCTGGGTAAAAAGCACACCACCGTCGATATCCAGCGTACCATGCCAACCAATTTGAAAGTACTCATCATTGCGGTTCCAAAAGACATTTATTGCAAACTGATAAATCTTCCCGAGCCGACCCTGATCGAGAATGTTATGCAGGTAATCGATGAGCGGATTATATCGATTTTGGTAGACCGGCAGTAAAGAGATCCCACGTTCTTGTGCCGCCTTGTACATCTTTACCGTTTCGCGGACTGTTAATGAAACCGGCTTCTCACAGAGAATGGTGGAAACTCCATCTACTCTAGTAGCCTGAACTACGTGTTCAGGATGAAGGCCTGAGGGTGTAGTTACCGCAAGCACATCGATTTCCCGTAAGTCTTCGATCGATTCGACAGCTTGAACGCCGAACTCATCAGCAAGCTCGTTCGCTCGCACATTATCGCTATCACAAACGGCAGTAAGCTCGATACCTTTCGTTTTTTGGATTGCTTCGATGTGCCGGCGAGCAATACGTCCGCATCCGATAATTCCTGCCTTCATATATATAATACTCCTTCCTTTTCAGTATAGGTTTTTCCACATTCCGGACATATCCAGTTTCCCGCTTCACGCTCTTCGAGGCGAACACCACATTCACAAACCCAGCCCGACCAACGAGCAGGCACTCCCATCATAATTGCATAATCAGGAACATCTGAGGTAACAACAGCTCCAGCGGCAATCATGGAATACTGACCTATTGTATTCCCACAGACAACCGTAGCATTCGCACCAATGGTAGCTCCCTGCTTTACCCGGGTATCGAGAAACTCGTTTTTTCGCTCCACATAGGCCCGTGGGTTAATAACATTGGTGAATACCATAGAAGGTCCGCAAAACACATCGTCCTCGAGAACAACACCTTTATAAATCGAAACGTTGTTTTGTACTTTACAGCCATTTCCAATCGTTACCGACGGACCGATCATCACGTTCTGTCCGATTACACACTGCTTACCGATTACGGAACCGGTAAGAATATGACTAAAATGCCAAACCTTGCTTCCCTTTCCTATCGAAACCCCGTCATCTACATAAGAACTTTCATGAACAAAAAACTCATTCATTATAGCGCCTCATCCACAAAATCAGGATCGAGAATTCGCTTGATGTCGAATACCACCGTTTCCGGCCGGCCGCCGTTTTTCAGGGCAGCCAGATCGAGCTCTGCAAACTCCCGGTGGGAGACCGCCGCAACGATCGCGTCGTAGCCGGCTCCCGCTGCCGATTCTTCCGCCCTCGCCGAAGGCAGCCCGGGAAGCAGGTCGATCCCGTACTCCCGCTTTACCTCCTCCGGGTCGGCCCAGGGGTCGTAAACATCCACCTTTACCCCGAAGGACTCGAGCTCTGAAACCACATCCACCACCCGGGTGTTCCTGATGTCGGGGCAGTTCTCCTTGAAGGTAATGCCGAGGACCAGGGCCCTGGCGCTTCCCACCCGGTGGCCCTTGCCGATCATGAGCTTTACCACCCTGCTTGCAACGTAGACGCCCATCCCGTCGTTGAGCTTTCGCCCGGCCAGGATAATGGCTGGCTCGTAGCCAGTCTCCTTGGCCTTTTGGGCCAGGTAGTAGGGGTCGATGCCGATGCAGTGGCCGCCCACAAGGCCGGGGGAAAAGGGCAGAAAGTTCCACTTGGTCCCGGCCGCCTGCAGGACCGCCTTGGTGTCGATGCCGAGCCTGCCGAAGATGACCGCCAGCTCGTTCACGAAGGCGATGTTGATGTCCCGCTGGGAGTTCTCGATTACCTTGGCGGCCTCCGCCACCTTGATGCTCGGTGCCGGGTGGGTGCCGGCGGTAATAATCGATCGGTAGAGCTCATCGACCGTTCGGGCAGCCTCGGGGGTGGAACCGCTTGTTACCTTGGGAATCGTTGCAAGGCGGTGTTTTTTGTCCCCCGGATTGATCCGCTCAGGGCTGTAGCCGCAGAAAAAGTCCCGGTTGAAGGCAAGCCCGCTCTCTGCCTCCAATACCGGAACGCACTCCTCCTCGGTAGCCCCGGGATAGACGGTGGACTCGTAGATCACAATGTCTCCGGAAGAGAGGGCGCGGCCCACTGTCCTGCTTGCAGCAAGGAGGGGGCCGAGATCGGGCATCTGGTGCCGGTCGAGGGGGGTGGGAACGGTAACGATGTAGCGCTCTGCCTGCTCGAGGTCTGCCGGGTCCGAGCTGAAGCTCAAGCGGTCCGCTTCAGCGAGCTCATCCGGGGAAACCTCCAGGGTGTGATCGCGGCCGGCCTCGAGCTCTGCGATTCGCCCCGGATTTATGTCAAAGCCTATGGTACGGTATTTTTTGCCGAATTCGACCGCCAGGGGGAGGCCGACATATCCCAGGCCGATAACGGCGATAGTTTTATCCATGAGCGCTTAACCTTTCTGCGATTCGAATTCTTTGAGCGTCAGTATATCAGAGCGGACAGTTGGTTTCCAATCCTTCAGATCGAAACATTCCGTTTTCTTTAGCGGTTGCACAATACCATGAGCGGCTTCCCAGCACTGGGCATACCGCGAATGATACCGGAGGATTTGAGGGATCCCGCTCAGGGACTCCCGCTCAAGGTAATCAAACAAGAACGAGAGAAACACAACAACGAAATGACGGCGGTTGTCGACAAGTATCGGTTTGTTTTTCATCTCGAGGCTTCGCACCAGAAGATCTTCGCTTTCAGCTCTAGGAAGCGCAGGAAGGAAAACCAGGTGCAGATTTGTGTTCTCATTGCACAATCGAATTATATTTGAATTCCAGGCAGAAACCGAGACTCGCGAAAACAAACTGAGGGGGAGAAACACGAACCTGGGCTTACCTTTTATTTTTAGATTCTCGAGACACTGGAAAACCGATTCAGCATCGAGGCTTCCGCTTTCGAGAAAACGTGCATCAAAAACCATAGAAGAATCGGCATCACCCTTCTCCCAAATAATATTAATATTATGAAAACGAGTAATCCGTGTGAACTCCTGCAATCCACCCAAGCCGATCATTCGACAATGAATCGCGGAACTAGGCGGCGTTTCTGCAGACTTACTCCTCTCTTCCACATTATCCAAGGATCCTGCGCTGTCTGATAGATAGAGATCGGTATAACGGAGAAAACGGAACAGCCCGTCATTATCCCGGATATACAAAACCCGTTGCCGGTTGTGATACAGCTCCCGGAGCACCTCAACCGCCTTTGGAGAGATGGTGCGCCCTACACAGAGAATCGGAGCATTCTGCTCGAAGAGGATGCTGTATGTCGATTCTACCGTTCCCAGAACCCTGGCGTTCCCGCCTACATCCACCTGATAATCATAAATGTCATCGAGGATGATGCCCTTGCAACTCAGATTCGTTTTTTCGAAAACCGACTGTGCCTCCATCTCTATATAGTCCCGCACGCTTCCGAGATAAAGGCACGAAAGTGAGGGCAGACTCGCTCCCGTTTTTTTTCTGACCCTGCGATCTGCAGTATGAACAAAAAGAATACGAACAAAGAGCATCCCCGCAAAGGTGATGAAGTACTCGGAAAAGATCATGATTACGGGAATCCGGGTAGCGGGAATCGGAGAAAAGAAACGGAGCAGGACAAGGATGATGCTCGGAACCATATTCTGAAACAGGATAGCCTCGATATCCCGAAGACGAATACTCGTCAGATTGAATGAGTACATCTCGAAGAGCACGTTGTTTATAAGCCGGATCAGGATAACATAGGGCAGCATGTACATGAGCAGGTCGATCCGGTAGAGAAAATCGTGAAGCTGCGCCCGGATAATCCAAGCAAAAAAGAGCGAGAGTGCAATAACCGGTATATCGGCCAAGAGTAAATTGATGTTTTGCCTGGCAACCCATCTGAACATGGAACGTTTACCCATAAAAAACCTGCCGAATCACGGATTTCCTCGAATCAAAACTGCCGGCCCGGCTAAACAACCGGAACACACGATTACTCACCGAATTGTAATAATCAGATTCTTCTTTGAGAAGAAGCAGGTACTCTACCGCTTCAGCGATGTCCGATTTCTTTTCCACCACAAACCCGATATCCTCACGGAGGATAAGGTCTCCTATCTCAGATGCCTGCGGTCCAAAAAACAGCAGTGGTTTTGCGCCGGCCAGATAACTGTAGATTTTCGAGGGAAGAATATCCCCTACACTTTCGAAGCGCTGGGCGATCAAGTAAACCGAAGCCTTAGCCAGAACCCGCTTGTGTTCTTCACGGCTGGTGTAGCCGGTAAACTCGACGCGGCGTTCTCCTGCCTCTTCGAAAATCCGCTTTACTTCCGGCGTTCGCTCTCCGCCTCCAACAAAGCGGTAGGAAATATCGGCAATACCTTTCATATTTTTGACGAACCGGCCGAACTGGGTAAAATCATGGGCCAGTCCCATATTTCCCGAATACAATAGCAAAAAGGGATCAGGATCAAAAAGGGGTCTGGGATTGCCGGTTTTATCCGAAGAAATCACTGATGATACTCCGGCCCAGTTTTCCATGATTTTTATTTTCTCGTTGCGAATCAGATACCGCTTTTGAATTTTTTCTTTCATATAATCCCCGATAACGATGATTCTATCAGACAGGTTTAATGTCTTGCGACCTACGCTGTGCAGCCGTCTGGCCAGCCAGGGCTTGCGAACCAACCCCAGATCGAAGAGAATATCCGGGTAGAGGTCCTCGATGTACTGAGCAATCCGGACGCGTTTGAACAGTCCGGCCATCACCACCACAAAACCGATTAGAGGGGGGCTTGTCATCGAGACGATCAGGTCCTGCCTGCCGGAAAAGAGCACATACCAGAACACAAGAAAATAATACGAGGAATAATCGAGCAGGCGAAACACAAAGTTGCCTTTCCCGAAATTGAAGGTTGGAAAGCGGATGATCTTTACCCCTTTGTACGATTGGGCAAATCTCGCAGCCTTCTTCCCATCCCCTGAATATCTGGAAGTCCCGCAAACAACCGTCACCTCATGTCCTTGTTTTGCCAGGTAGGTCGTCAGATCACCGAGAAGCTGGGCAACTGCGGAAAAATCAGGGTAAAAAAGAAACTGTACAAAGGTTATTTTCATATCTTTCGGTAATCCCGGTACCAGCTGACAAACCGCCGCACCCCTTCCCGAATGCCGGTGGCAGGGCGGTAGCCCATATCCCGTTCGAGGGCGCTGGTGTCCGCCCAGGTCTCTGCCACGTCTCCCATCTGCATGGGAAGGAACTCCTTCTCGGCCTCGATGCCGAGCTCCTCCTCCACGGCGGCGATAAAGTCCATCAGGTCCACTGGCGAACCGTTTCCGATGTTGTAGAGCCGGTAGGGAACGCTCGATGATGCAGGATCGGGGGCAGCCGGGTCCCAACCGGAATCGGGGGAGGCGGGCTTGTCTATCACCCGGATAATGCCCTCCACGATGTCGTCGATGTAGGTAAAGTCCCGCTTCATCTTGCCGTGGTTGAAGACCTGGATGGGCCTTCCCTCGAGCATGGCCCGGGTAAAGAGGAACAGGGCCATATCCGGCCTGCCCCAGGGCCCGTAGACGGTAAAGAAGCGGAGGCCGGTGGTCCGGATGCCGAAAAGCCCTGCGTAGGAGTGGGCCATGAGCTCGTTCGCGCGCTTGGTGGC